>JAOPZL010000306.1 GCA_025964175.1 Solirubrobacterales bacterium | reverse complement strand
GCCGCCGCAGATGAACAGGATGTTCGTCGTGTCGATCGACAGGAACTCCTGATGGGGATGCTTGCGCCCGCCCTGCGGCGGCACCGAAGCGGTGGTCCCCTCGAGGATCTTGAGAAGCGCCTGCTGGACGCCCTCGCCTGAAACGTCGCGCGTGATCGATGGGTTGTCCGACTTGCGCGCGATCTTGTCGATTTCGTCGATGTAGATGATCCCGGTCTCGGCCTTCTTGACGTCGTAGTCCGCGGCCTGGATCAGCTTGAGCATGATGTTCTCGACGTCCTCGCCGACGTAGCCGGCCTCGGTCAGCGCCGTGGCGTCGGCGATCGCGAACGGGACGTTCAGGATCCGCGCGAGCGTCTGCGCCAGCAGCGTCTTGCCGCAGCCGGTCGGGCCGAGCAGCAGGATGTTGGACTTCTGGAGCTCGATGTCGGAGTCCTCGACCTGCATCATCTGCACGCGTTTGTAGTGGTTGTAGACGGCCACGCTCAGCGTGCGCTTGGCCGCCTCCTGACCCACCACATACTCGTTGAGGACCTCCCAGATCTCACGGGGCTTGGGGAGGTTCTCGATGTCGAACGAGGGCGGAGCCGTGAGCTCCTCGTCGATGATCTCGTTGCAGAGATCGATGCACTCGTCGCAGATGTACACGCCGGGGCCGGCGATGAGCTTCTTGACCTGCCGCTGGGACTTGCCGCAGAAGCTGCAGAGAAGCTGTTCGTTCGAATCGGTCGGTCGTGCCATCAGTCCATCTCAGCGCCAGCGGATTTTCCGTGGATCCCGGAGCTAGTGCTCCGAGATCACGCGATCGATGATGCCGTAGTCCATCGCCTCTTGTGACGACATGAAGTAGTCCCGCTCGGTGTCCTTGGACACCTTCTCGTAGGGCTGCCCCGTGTGGTCGGAAATGATGTGGTCCAGACGCTGACGGATGTCGAGGATCTCCTTGGCGTGGATCTCGATGTCCGTCGCCTGGCCGGAGAAGCCCGAGCTGACCTGGTGGATCAGGATCTTGGCGTTCGGGAGCGCCATGCGCTTGCCCTTCGCGCCGCCGGCGAGCAGGAGCGCGCCCATGCTCATCGCGATGCCGACGCAGATCGTCGACACGTCCGGCTTGATGAAGTTCATCGTGTCGTAGATGGCGAGGCCTGCGTAGACCGAGCCACCCGGCGAGTTGATGTAGATCGAGATGTCCTTGTCGGGATCCTCGGACTCCAGATGCAGGAGCTGAGCCACGATGAGGTTGGCGATCTGGTCGTCGACCGGAGTCCCCAAGAAGATGATGCGCTCGTTGAGGAGGCGCGAGTAGATGTCGAAGGCGCGTTCGCCTCGAGACGTCTGCTCGACCACCATGGGGACAAGTGGGCTCATGTTCCTCGCTTCGATTCGCCTACGACCGGGTCGTTTCCTTCCCGGCACTCAAGTCTGTGAGTCTACCTAGTCGTCGTCCGCCGCCCGTGACCCTTGAGGCTCAGGCGGACGGACTGGCCGCCTCGACCTCGGGATCGGCCGCCTCGGCGTCCTTCTCGGGGGTGAAGGGGAGGTTCTTCTTCTTGGCCTGGGCGACGGTGATCGTCTTGGCCTGCTCGACCAGCAGGTCGACCGCGCGGCGGGCCGCGAGGTCCTCCTTGAGGTCGTCCAGGCGGCCGTTGCTCTGCAGCTGCGCGCGCAGCTTCTCGGGCTTGACGTTCTCGCGAACGGCGGAGGCCTGCAGCGCGTCGAGGATGTCGCCCTCGGCGGGCTCGATCTCCTCGGCGGCGATCACGGCGGCGATGACGGCCTCCCGGCGCAGCGCCTTCTCGGCCTCCGGCTTGGCCTCGTCGAGGAGGTCCTCCTCGGAGCGGCCGGCGATCTGCAGGTAGGCGTCCTTGTTGATGCCCTGGTGCGAGAGCGAGTGCAGCATGCGATCCCACAGCTCACGGGCGCGCGCCGCGACGAGCGCGTCGGGCACCTCGACGGTGGCGTTGGAGACGGCGGCGTCGACGACGGCCTCGCGGAAGGCGTTCTCGACCTCCTTCTCGTCGGCCTCGGTCAGGCGCGTGCGGATGTCCTCGCGCAGCTCCGCCAGCGAGTCGAAGCCGGCCTGGTCGACGGCGAAGTCGTCGTCCAGCTCGGGCAGCACCTTCTCCTTGATCTCGGTCACGGTCACGGCGAACTCCGCGTCCTGACCGGCGAGGTGGGTGGCGCCGTACTCCTGCGGGAAGGTGACCGAGACGGTGACCTCGTCGCCCGCCTTGTGGCCGACGAGCTGCTCCTCGAAGCCGGGGATGAGCCGGCCGGAGCCGAGCTCGACCATCTGGTCGGTGCCGGCGCCGCCCTCGAAGGGCTCGCCGTCGACCGAGCCGACGTAGTCCATGACGACGAAGTCGCCGGTGCCGGCCGCGCGGTCGGCGGTCTCCAGGCGCGCGGCGCGCTCGCGCAGCGCCTCGACCTCGGCGTCGACCGCCGCGTCGGCGGCGACGGGATCGCGGCGCCCGACCTCGACGCCCTTGTACTCGCCCAGCGTGGCGGTGGGGCGCACGCCGATCTCGACGGAGAACGCGTACGGCTCGCCCTCGCCGGGGAGCTCGTCGGGGAGCTTGAGCTCGGGATCGCCGACGGTGGCGATGCGGGCCTCGCCGATCGCGTCGGTGTACCAGCGGCCGATCGCGTCGCGGACGGTCTCGTCCAGCACGGCGTCGCGGCCGATGCGGCGCACGACGACCGTCGGGGGCACCTTGCCCTTGCGGAAGCCCGGGATGCGCATCTCGCGACCAAGGGTGCGAGCGGTCTTGGCGACCTCGCGCTCCACAACCTCCGGCGGGACCTCCGCCTCGACGCGGACACGGGACTCGGGCAGCTCGGTGACGGTCGTCTTCATCTTGGTTCCGACGATAGCGTCCCGACCCCGGTCGGCGTCTCCTCCACCGGCGCGTGCGCGCCGATCAGGCGCCCGTAGACCTCCCGCGTCTGACGGGCCACGTCGGACCAGTCGAAGCGCAGCACGTGCTCGGAGGCCTGGGCGACGAGGCGGTCGCGCAGCTCGTCGTCGGTGAGCACCTTGTTCATCATCCGCGCCAGCGAACTCGGGTCGCGCGAGCGGAAGCGCAGCGCCACGTCGTCGCTGGGGGCGACCTCGGCCAGGCCGCCGGTGTTGGCGACGATGCACGGGCAGCCGCTGGCCATCGCCTCCAGCGCCACCAGCCCGAACGGCTCGTACAGCGAGGGCACCACGCACAGGTCGGCGATCCGGTAGAGCGAGTGCAGCATGTCGTCGCCGATCCAGCCGGCGAACGTGCCGTGCTCGGCGACCCCCAGCCGCTGCGCCTGGGCGCGCAGCTCCTGCTCGTGGGTGCCCGAGCCGGCGACGACGAAGCGCAGGTTCGGGACGCGGCGGATGACGGCGGGCAGCGCCTCCAGCGCGAACTGGAAGCCCTTCTCGTAGACGAGGCGGCCGACGAGGAGGACGAGCCGCTCGTCCGGCCGCGCGTACCGGGCGCGCAGCGCGTCGAGGTCGCCGACCGGCTGCAGGTCGTCCGGATCGATCCCGTTGGGGATGACCGAGATCGCGTCCTCCTCGACGTCGAAGACGTCGGCCGCGTGCCCGCGCATGTAGTGCGAGCAGGTGACGAGCCCGTCCGCGCGGCGCGCCATCCAGCGCTCGGTGGCGTGGATCGTCGACTGCGGCGGCTTGTCGACCCAGCCCTGGTGGCGGCCGTGCTCGGTGGCGTGGATCGTCGCCAGGAACGGGATCCGCAGGCTCGTCGAGAGCGTCGCGGCCGCGCGGGCCACGAGCCAGTCGTGGCCGTGGACGAGGTCGAAGTCGAAGTCGCGCGCCAGCGCGAGCCCGGCCCGGCGCATGTCGTGGTTCATCGAGCGCACCCAGGCCAGGAAGCGGTCCAGGTCGTGCGGGAAGGGCGGTTCGCAGACGCGGTGCACGTGGACCCCGGCGCGCAGCTCCTGCGCCTGGTCGCCCCGGGTCAGGACGTGGACCTCGACGCCCTGGCGCACGAGCTCCTCGCTGAGCTTGCGGACGTGGCGGCCCAGCCCACCCTCGACGACGGGCGGGTACTCCCAGGAGAGGATGAGGACGCGGCCGGTCAAGCGGTCCAGACCCTAGAACATGGAACCGGTGCGCTGAC
Organism: Solirubrobacterales bacterium; assembly: GCA_025964175.1. GTDB lineage: Bacteria > Actinomycetota > Thermoleophilia > Solirubrobacterales > Solirubrobacteraceae > Capillimicrobium. The sequence goes on along the minus strand of JAOPZL010000306.1, from coordinate 13,401 downwards.
CATCGCGCGACCTGGTAGGCATCGGGCGTGCCAGACGTCCGACCGCTCCCTCGCGCGCTGCCCTACGCCTGGACGATCCTGGCGCTCCTGGCCGCCGCCGAGGGCCTCAACGAGATCTTCGACCTGCCCGGCCGCAACGCCCTCTACGAGGGGTGGGTCCACGACGTCGTGATCGTCTGCGCCGCGGTCCTGTGCCTGCTGCGCGCCCGTCACGAGCCGCTGGGACGCTCGGCGTGGCTGGCCTTCGGGCTCGGCCTCTCGTGCTGGGCGCTGGGCGACGTGCTGTGGTCGATCCTGTACGAGGGCCAGGCCAACCCGCCCTACCCGACGGTCTGCGACCTGTTCTGGCTGGCCTGGTACCCGTTCACCGCGGTCGGCATGGCGCTGCTCGTGCGCCTGCGCGTCGTCGGCTTCGAGCTGCACCGGTGGATGGACGGCCTCGCGGTGATGCTGATCGTGCTGATCCCGGGCTTCGCGCTGCTGCTGCAGCCGGTCGCCGAGCACACCGACGACACGACGCTCGCCACGATCGTCGACTTCAGCTACCCGATCCTCGACGTCGTCCTGCTCGGGGCGATGCTCGGGATCTACGGCCTGCTGGACTGGCGCCCGACGAAGATGTGGCTGGCCCTCGGCGCGGGCTGCACGCTGATCGTGATCAGCGACGCGTGGTTCGCCGTCGACCAGGCCCGCGACGACACGACGCAGGGCGAGTTCGGCGTGACGCTGACCATCGGCGCGCTGATCATCGCCTTCGCCGCCTGGCGCTCCTCGCCCCACCCCCACCTCCACCGCGAGTCCCACGGCTGGCGGGCGATCGCGCTGCCGCTCGCCGCCCAGCTGCTGGCGGGGGCGATCCAGGTCTACGGCCTGTTCGAGGAGCTCGGCGTGACCGAGCGGATCGTCACGCTGTTGGTCCTCTTCATCGTCTCGGTGCAGATCATCGTCACGCGGCCGCGGCTGGACGCGCAGTCGTGACGTCGAGCACGTGGGCGCCCCACGCGGGCAGCTCCACGTAGAGGCCGTCGGCGGCGAGCTCGTCGCCGTCGCGCTCGAAGCGGTCGTCGCTCAGGGCGTCGGTCAGCGTCCACGGATGGCCGGCGAGGTCGGGCCAGGGCAGCGCGACGCGCGCCTGGGCCGGCGCGCCGAAGAGGTTGACGACGACGAGCAGGCGGCGGACGGCGGCGGTGCCCGTCCACGTCCAGGCCACGAGCTGCTCGTGGGAGGCGTTGTCGGGCCAGCCGCCGGTGTCCGCGAGCGCCCACGTCGCGTTGCGCAGCCACTCGCCGTGGCGCACGCCGAGCAGCCGCTCGTAGAAGGCGCGTAAGGCGAGGTCGGGCTCCTCGTCGGGCCGGCGGGCCAGGAAGACGGGCAGCTGCACGCGCCGGCCCTCGAGCTGGCCGTCGTGGACGAGCAGCGCGCCGGGCAGCAGGGTCGACGTGATCGCGGCGGTGCGGGCGGGGCCGTCCGCGCCGAACGTCGCCGCCGCGCGCGGCTCGTCGTGGTTCTCGACGAAGCGGATCAGGCCGTCCTGGTACCCGAGGCCGGCACCCAGGTGCGCCCGCACCGCGGCGGGGTCCTCGGAGACGAGGCGGTCGTACAGCCGCTTGTCGTAGCAGTGGTCGAAGCCCTGGGCCTGCAGCGCCGCCTCCATGTCCCAGTACGCCTCGGCGATGAAGAGCATGTGCGGGTGCGCGGCGTGCGCGGCACCGATGACCTGGGGCCAGTACTCCTCGCGCAGCGGTGCGTCGACGCGCTCGCCCCACGTGCGCGCGAAGACCTCGTCGACCATCAGCATCGCCATGTCGCAGCGCACGCCGTCGCAGCGGTCGCCGATCGCCGCGAGCGTTGCTGCGGCCGCGTCGCGCAGGTCCGGCGAGAACGCGTCCAGCTGGACCACGTCGGGCCACGGCGGGAAGTACGGGTCACGCCCGCGGGCCAGGACCTGGTCCTCGAACTCGATGAACGCGCCGGGATGCTGATCGGCCTCCTCACGGGAGCCGTGCACGAAGTACTCGGGGTGCTCGCGCGTCCACGGGTGGTCGGCCGCGACGTGGTTGGGGACGAAGTCGAGGATCAGGCCCAGGCCGTACGCGGCAAGCGCTTGGCGCGCGGCGGCCAGCCCGTCCTCCCCGCCCAGGTGGGGGTCGACGCGGTAGTCGCGCACGCAGTACGGAGAGCCGATGACGTCGCGATCGGGGTCCAAGCCCTCGCCCAGCGCGGCCGCGCACGAGGACATGATCGCCTCGTCGGCGCGCGCGATGGCCAGCCCCGACGGGCTGCGCTCCCACACCCCCATCAGCCACACCGCGTCGAACCCGAGCGCCGCGATCTGCGCCCACCGGGCGTCGTCGACCTCGGCCAGCGTCACGCCGCCCAGCGCGTCCAGCCACACCCACGTGTCGATCTCGTAGATCGACGGCCGGGCGGGCAGGCCGGCGGCGATCTGGGTCACAGGTCGGCGCTCAGCCCGACGGGCATCTCGGCGTGCTCGTCCAGGCTCCCGTACATCCAGGTCATCGTCGCCACCAGCCCCGTCCAGCCCGTCTGGTGGCTGGCGCCCAGCCCGGCGCCGTCGTCGCCGTGGAAGTACTCGAAGAAGAGCAGCAGGTCCTTCCAGGCCGGGTCCTCCTGGAAGCGCTCCGTCCCGCCGTACACCGGCCGCCTGCCGTCCTCGCCGGGCGTGAAGATCGAGATCATCCGGCGCGAGATCTCGGCTGCGACCTGCGCCAGGGTCATCCTGGTGCCCGAGCCCGTCGGGCACTCGATCGTGAACGCCTCGCCGTAGTAGCGGTGCAGGACGACGAGCCCGCGCAGGAGCATCACGTTCATCGGGAACCAGATCGGCCCGCGCCAGTTCGAGTTGCCGCCGAACATGCCGGTGTCGGACTCGGCCGGCAGGTAGCCGACCGAGAAGGTCTGCCCGTCGACGTGGAACTCGTAGGGGTGCTCGAGGTGGCGGCGCGAGAGCGAGCGGATGCCGAAGTCGCTGAGGAACTCGTCCTCGTCGAGCATCACGGCCAGGATCCGCCGCAGCTTGTCCTCGTCCAGCAGCGAGAGCAGGTGGCGGCCGTTGACGCCGGGCTCGTGGGGCTGGCGCAGGAACGGGATGTCCTCGCCGAAGCGCTGCGCGAACTGCGCGATGCGGTCGGCCACGCCGGGCAGCCCGTCGAACACCTCGGGCTCGAAGACGATCGACGCGCACAGCGGCAGCAGCCCGACGAGCGAGCGCACCTTCAGCGGCTGCTCGGAGCCGTCGGGGCGGCGGATGACGTCGTAGAAGAAGCCGTCCTCCTCGCTCCACAGTCGGCCGTGGCCGTCGCCCGCGCCGTCCATCGCGGCGGCGATCCACAGGAAGTGCTCGACGTACTTCCACGCCATGCCGAGGTAGGCGCGGTTGTCGCGGGCCAGCTCCTGGGCGATCTGCGCCATCAGCTGCGCGTAGACGGCCATCCACGCGGTGCCGTCGGCCTGCTCGAGCGTGCCGCCGCCCGGCAGCGGCGCGGAGCGGTCGAAGACGCCGATGTTGTCCAGGCCGAGGAAGCCGCCCTGGTAGACGTTGCGGTCGTCGGGGTCCTTGCGGTTGACCCACCACGTGAAGTTCGCGACCAGGCGGTGGAACACGCGCTCGAGGAACTCGGTGTCGCGGCGCCCGGTCATGCGCTGCTCGGTCTGGTAGACGAAGTAGGCCGCCCACGCCTGCACGGGCGGGTTGACGTCGGAGAAGTTCCACTCGTAGGCGGGGATCTGCCCGTTGCCGTGCTGGTAGTCGTCGCGCAGCAGCAGCTCGATCTGCTCCTTGGCCAGCGCGAGGTCGACCAGCGCCAGGGCCACCGACTGGAAGGCCAGGTCCCAGGCCGCGAACCACGGGTACTCCCACGTGTCGGGCATCGAGATGACGTCGTCGGCGCGCATGTGGAACCAGTGGCCGTTGCGGTCGGCGTCCCCGGTCCACGGCGACTCGCCGCGGGCGCGCAGCCAGGTGATCACGTCGTAGCCGAAGTACTGCTGGCTCCAGAGCATCCCGGCCAGCGACTGGCGCAGCACGCGGGCGTGCTCGACGTCCCCTCCGGGCCGGGCGATCCCCTCGTAGAATGTCTGGGCCTCGTCGCGGCGGAGCTGGACGACCGCGTCGAAGCGCTCGTCCAGGGGCCGCGGGCCGAGCTCGGCGGCGCTGAGGCGGATGCGGATCGTCTCCGTGGCCCCGGGGGCGATCGTCAGGACGTGGTGGGCGGCGACCTTCGTGCCGGTGCGCGCCGGGTTCACGGCGTCCGCGTCGCCCCGCACGACGTAGGCGTCGAAGGCGTCCTTGACGTACGGCGTCGGGTTGGGCCGGCCGTAGAGGCGCTCGGTGTTGGTGTCGTTCTCGGTGAAGAGGAGCTGGGCGGCGTCGGCCTCGGCGCGCAGGACGAAGTCGCCGACGTCTCGGTGGTGGACGTCCACGGCGCCGGCCTCGCCGGAGCCGGCGCGCACCGACGGGCGCTCGCCGTCGGCGTTCCCCCAGCCCCAGCTGTTGCGAAACCACAGCTGGGGCAGCAGGTGCAGCGGCGCCGGATCGGGGCCGTGGTTGGTCGCGCTGACGAGCATGAGGACGTCGTCGGGACCGTCCTTGGCGTACTCGACGACGACGTCGAAGTAGCGCTCCTCGTCGAAGACGCCGGTGTCGAGCAGCTCGTACTCGAAGTCGTCGCGGCCGCGCGCCGCGTTGCGCGCGATCAGCTCCGCGTAGGGGAACGCCGCCTGCGGGTACTTGTAGAGGACCTTCAGGTAGGAGGCGGTCGGCGTCGCGTCGAGGTAGAACCAGTACTCCTTGACGTCCTCGCCGTGGTTGCCCTCGGGGTTGGTGAGGCCGAACATCCGCTCCTTGAGGATCGGGTCGTTCCCGTTCCACAGGGCGAGCGAGAGGCACACATGACCGTGGTCGTCGCCGAGCCCGGCGATGCCGTCCTCGCCCCACCGGTAGGCGCGCGAGCGGGCGTGGTCGTGCGGGAACGAGCTCCAGGCGTCGCCGTCCTCGCTGGTGTCCTCGCGGACCGTCCCCCACTGGCGCTCGCTCAGGTAGGGCCCGAACCGCCGCCACGCGGCCCGCTGCTCGCCGTCTCGCCGCTGCCGCTCCGGATCCCGATCCACCGCGGGGATCCTACGGGGCGGTGCAGGCCCGGGAGACCTGGGCGCGGGTCCGGAGGGAGAGGCCCGGCAGGTGCGGGAGCTGCTCGGTCCAGTCGCCGGGCGGGAGCTCGGCCTCCAGCGGCGCGCCCGGGCGGACCGGGACGATCACCGCGACGTCGTCGCCGCGCAGGAACGCGATCGTGCCCTCGGGCGCCTCCAGCGGCGTGTAGGACCCGGTGAACGGGTCGGGGCGCTCGCCGCGCACGGTCAGCGCGCGGTGGATCAGGTAGAGCTTGCGATGCTCGGGGGCGGGCGTCGCCCCGTCGCGGATCGCGGACAGCGCGTCGCGGCGCGCCGCCCAGTCGACCGGCCGGCGGTTGTCGGGATCCACGAGGTTCAGCGCGAGCAGCTCGTCGCCCTGGTAGGTGTCGGGCAGCCCCGGGACCGTGTACTTCAGCAGCAGCTGGCCCAGCGCCGAGGCCTCCCCCAGCTCGGCGACCTTCGCCTGCAGCTCGTGGAAGTCGTCCAGGAACGGCTGGTGCTCGACGATCGCCCGGGCGAAGCGCTTGACCGCGTCCTCCCAGTCGGTGTTCTGGTCGACCCAGTTCGTGTTGACCTTCGCCTCGCGCAGCGCCTTCTCCAGGTAGCCGTCGAGGCGGTCCAGCGGCTCGATCGGCCAGGCGCCGATCAGGGTCTGGTAGATCAGGTACTCCTCGGCGGCGTCCGGGGCGGACGCGGCGGGGCCGGGCTCGCGCAGGGGCGCGTTGATCTCGCGCCAGCGCGTCACCGCTGCCGTCCATTCGCCGGCGATCCCGGCCAGCGCCCCGATCCGCGCGCGCACGTCGCCGCCGCGCTTGGTGTCGTGGGTCTGGGTGACGAGGAGGTTGCGCGGATACCGCTGCGCCCGCCGCGCGTTGTCGGCGTGGAAGTCGGCGATCGAGACGCCGAAGCGGCTCGGGTCCCCGCCGACCTCGTTCAGCGCGGTCAGGCGGTGGTAGCGGTAGAAGGCCGTGTCCTCGATGCCCTTGGCGGTGACCGGCGGCGAGGTCTGCTGGAAGCGGGTGACGAACGCGTCGAGCGTGTCGTCGCCGTCGGCGAGCAGCAGCGCCCGCGCCAGCGCCTCGCCCGCGCCCGACGCCGCCACGGCGCTGCGGTCGTCGTCCTCCACGCGTCCGCTCCACGGCTCGACGTAGGTGCGGTAGATCGGCAGCCGCGCGAGCGCGTCCGCCAGCTCCTGGACGGTGAAGCGCCCGTTCCCGTCGCGGGCCAGCCGCTCCAGCTCACGCGAGAACGTCCCGGTCGCCTGCCCGAGCTGGGCCTCCAGCGCGATCTGCTCGAAGGTGCGCGGATCGCCGACGAGCTCGGTGTAGAACGCCGTCAGCGGCGCCTCGCCGGCAGGGTCGACGAAGAGCCCCTGCACGTCGTTGAGGAACTCGTAGCCGACCGTGCCGTCCACCGCCCAGTCGCGCAGGTCCTCCCCGGGGTGCAGGATCTTCTCGACCCACACGTGCTGCGCACCGCCTTCGCGCAGCTGCTGCAGGTAGCCGGCCGGATCGGCGAGGCCGTCGGGATGGTCGACGCGCAGCCCGTCCAGCACGCCCTCGTCGACCAGCTGCAGGATCTTCTCGTGCGTCGTCGCGAAGACCTCCGGTTCCTCCTGGCGGATCGCCGCGAGATCGTCGATGTCGAAGAAGCGGCGGTACGCGCCGGTCACCGGATCGACGTCGAAGAACTGCTCCCGCAGCTGCGGGTCGGTCCACCAGCGGTTCTCGTCGCCGGTCCCCATGTGGTTGGGGACGATGTCGAGCACGATCCCCAGCCCGGCGGAGGCGAGCTCGCGCAGCGCATCCTCGCCGCCCAGCTCCCGCGAGATCGTCGTCGGGTCCACGACGTCGTATCCGTGCGTGGAGCCCGTCCGCGCCTGCAGCGACGGCGACAGGTACAGGTGGCTGACCCCGAGCTCCTTCAGGTATGGGACGAGCACGAGCACGTCTTCGAAGGTCATCTCCGGCCCGAGCTGGAGCCGGTACGTCGCGCGCAGGTCAGCCATGGGCCGCTCGTTACCCCTAGGTGTCCCGGCGCAGCACGAGCATCGACCGCGACGGCACCGTCACCGAGTCGCGCGCCTTGAACGAGCGCGCCCCGACCTCCTCGGCCGGGTCGTACGTCGAGATCTCCGTGCACCAGAGGCGGCCGAAGCGCTCCTCGGGCAGGCGGAAGTCGACGTCCTCGTAGTGCGCGTTGAAGAGCAGCAGGAACGAGTCGTCGTCGATCGGCCTGCCGTGGGCATCGACCTCGCGCAGCTCCTCGCCGTTGAGGAAGACGCCGACGATGTGGCCGTCCTCGCGGTTCCAGTCCTTCTGCGTCATGCGCCGCCCGTCGGGGCGGAACCACCACGCGTCGGGGACGCCCGAGCCCTCGAGGTCGCGCCCCGCGAGGAAGTTCGTGCGCCGGAAGGCGGCATGGCCGCGGCGCAGCGCGATCAGGCGCTTGGTGAACGCGTAGAGGTCCTTGCCGGTCTGTCCGTAGTCCCAGTGGAACCAGGAGATCTCGGAGTCCTGGCACCAGGCGTTGTTGTTGCCACCCTGCGAGCGCCCGAACTCGTCGCCGCCGAGCAGCATCGGCGTGCCGATCGACAGCATCAGCGTCGCGAGGAAGTTGCGCTGCTGGCGCAGGCGCAGCTCGATGATCGACCGGTCGTCGGTCGGCCCCTCCGCCCCGCAGTTCCAGGAGCGGTTGTCGTCGGTGCCGTCCTTGTTGTCCTCGAGGTTGGCCTCGTTGTGCTTGACGTTGTAGGACACGAGGTCGCGCAGCGTGAAGCCGTCGTGGGCCGTGATGAAGTTGATCGAGGCGAACGGGTCGCGGCCATCCTCGTCGTAGAGGTCGGAGGAGCCGGTCAGGCGCGCGGCGAAGTCGCCGACGTTGGCCTCCCCGCGCCAGAAGTCGCGCACGGTGTCGCGGTAGATGCCGTTCCACTCGCTCCACAGGACCGGGAAGTTGCCGACCTGGTAGCCGCCCGGGCCGACGTCCCACGGCTCGGCGATGAGCTTGACCTGGGAGAGGATCGGGTCCTGGTGGATCGTGTCGAAGAACGCCGAGAGGCGATCGACGTCGTAGAGCTCGCGCGCCAGCGCGGACGCCAGGTCGAAGCGGAAGCCGTCGACGTGACACTCGGTGACCCAGTAGCGCAGCGAGTCCATGATCAGCCGCAGCACCGACGGCTGGACGGGGTTGAGCGAGTTGCCCGTCCCGGTGAAGTCCATGTAGTGGCGCAGGTCGTCGGGAACCAGCCGGTAGTAGCTGGCGTTGTCGACGCCCTTGAACGACAGCATCGGGCCCAGGTGGTTGCCCTCGGCGGTGTGGTTGTAGACCACGTCGAGGATCACCTCGATGCCCGCGCGGTGCAGCGCCTTGACCATGCCCTTGAACTCGCGCAGGGCCTCGTGCCCGGACCCGCCGGCGGCGTACAGCGCGTGCGGCGAGAGGTACCCGATCGACGAGTAGCCCCAGTAGTTGGTCAGGCCCTTGTCGGCGAGGAAGGACTCGTCGGCGATGTGGTGGATCGGCAGCAGCTCCACGGCCGTGACGCCGAGGTCTCGCAGGTGGGCGATCGCCTCGTCGGAGGCCAGCCCGGCATAGGTGCCGCGCAAGTGCTCGGGGACCGACGGGTTGAGCTTGGTGAACCCCTTGACGTGCGCCTCGTAGATGACCATCTCCGACCACGCGTGGCCGGGCGGCCGGTCGCCCTCCCAGTCGAAGCCCGTGTCCAGGACGAGCGACTTGGGGATCGCCGACGCCGAGTCCTCCTCGTCCAGCTCCAGATCGGCGTCGGGGTTGTCGGCATCCGGGACGTAGGGCAGCGTGTTGGCCCTGTCCCACTGCACGGCGCCCTCGATCCCCTTGGCGTAGGGGTCGATCAGCAGCTTGTGCGGGTTGAAGCGGTGGCCCTGCTCGGGATCGTACGGCCCGTGGACGCGGTAGCCGTAGCGCGTGCCGGGGCCGACGCCGGGCAGGTAGCAGTGCCAGTTGTGGGCGGTGACGTGCCTCAGCTCGATACGCCGCTCTTCGTCGCACTCGTCGAACAGGCAGAGCTCGACGCGCTCGGCGTTGCGGGAGAACAGCGAGAAGTTCGTTCCTTCGCCGTCCCACGTGGGGCCGAGCGGGAATGGCCGTCCTGGCCAGACTTCGGTCATGCGATCAAGGCTCCGGAGAGGGGGGGCAGGATGATGGACCCCTCGCGCAGCTCGGTGGCCGCGTCGGTGGCGAGCACCAGGGTCCGGCCCGCGATCGGGACGGTCCGCGGCTCGTGGGCGAAGTTGCAGGCTAGCTCGTGCGTCCCCCTTCGCGCGACCAGCCAGCGCTCGTCCTCGTCGAAGGTGGACTCCGCCTCGCCGGTCACGTCACGGCGCACGCGCAGCAGGTCGCGGTACAGCTCCAGCAGCGAATCGTCCCGTTTCCTGGTCAGCTTGGACGCCTCGAAGGTGGCCGGATCCTGCGGATCGGGGATCTCCTCCCCGGCGAACTGGGCGAAGGCGGCGAACTCGCGGCGACGGCCCTCGCGCGTCGCGTCGGCGATCTTCTTGTCGATGTGGTCGACGAAGAACTGGAACGGCGCGGGCTCGCCGTACTCCTCGCCCATGAACAGCATCGGGACGAACCCGCTGAGCAGCGTCACGAAGGCGGCCAGCCGGCGTGCCTGTGCCGGCATCCGATCCCCGAGCGCGCGGTTGCCGACCTGGTCGTGGTCCTGGTCGAAGACGATGAACGCGCTGCGCGGCAGGTCGTCGGCGGGGGCGCCGAACGACCGCCCCCGGAACGACGACCAGTTGCCGTCGTGGACGTGCGGGCGGTGCAGCGCCTTGGCCAGGTCGGCGACCCGGCCGAACTCGCTGTAGTAGCCCTCGCGCTCATCGGTGACGAGCGTGCGCAGCGCGTGGTGGAAGTCGTCGGCCCAGGCGGCGTCGAACCCCCATCCGCCGTCGTCGGCGCCGCGCATGACCTTGGGATCGTTCAGCCCGCTCTCGGCGATGAGGATCGCGCCCGGCCGCGCGGCGTGCACCCGGCGCGTGATCGCCGCGGTGAGGTGCTCGGGGCTCTGGTCGAAGATCGCGTGGATGGCGTCCAGGCGCAGCCCGTCGACGTGCAGGTCGCGGACCCAGTACTCCGCCGACTGGCAGATGTACTCGCGCACGCCGTCCGAGCCGCGGTCGTCGTAGTTCATCGCCTCGCCCCAGAAGGTCGAGTACTTGTCGGTGAAGAACGGCCCGAACGCGGCGAGCGCCTTGTTGCCCGACGCGCCGACGTGGTTGTAGACGACGTCGAGGATGACGGCGATCCCCTGCGCGTGCGCGGCGTCGACGAGCCGCCCGAAGGCCTCGGGCCCGCCGTAGGCGCGGTGGGCGGCCGACGGGTAGACGCCGTCGTAGCCCCAGCCGCGGTCGCCGGGGAAGTCGGCGATCGGCATGACCTCGATCGCGTTGATCCCGAGCTCGGCCAGCTCGGCGAGCTTCTCGATCGCGGAGTCGAACGTGCCGCGGGGCGTGAACGTGCCGATGTGCAGCTCGTAGATGACGAGGTCGGCCATCGCGGGGATGACGAAGTCGGCGTCGGTCCAGGCGATCGCGCCGGGGTCGAAGACCCGCGAGGGGCCGCGCAGCCCCCTGGGCTGCCAGCGCGTGGCCGGATCGGGCAGCCGCCGACCGCCGTCGATCACGAGCCAGTAGTCATCGCCCGGACCGGCCGGGACCTGGCCCGCCCACATGCCGCGGTCGTCCTCGCGGGTCAGCTCGGTGTCGCCGCGGCGCGGGACGCGGACGGCGACGGACCCGTGGGCGTTGGGGGCCCAGACGCGGACCTCGGACCGTCGCTCTCCCAGCGGCGTCGCGCCGATGATGGGGGCAGGCGAGGGATCCCCTGGCGAGGTCGCGACGCCCGGAATACGAGCCATCAAGGCGAGCTTTCCGCGCCTTCCGCGGGGACGAGCCAGATGACGCCCAGTGGCGGCAGGTTCACCTCGGCCGAGTACGGCTGCCCCATCCACGGGATCGCCTCGGCCTGCACCGACCCGCCGTTGCCGAAGTTCGATCCTCCGTGCGCGGCCGCGTCGGTGTTCAGCGCCTCCAGCCACCGCCCGGGCTTGGGCAGCCCGACCCGGTGGCCCTGGCGCGGCACCGGCGACAGGTTCGCCGCGACGACGAGCACGGTCTTGGCCGGGTCCAGGCCGACCCGCGCGAAGACGACGATGTTGTTGTCGGCGTCGTTGGGGTCGATCCAGTAGAAGCCCGCGCCCTCGAAGTCGCGCTCCCACAGCGCGGGCTGCGCGCGGTAGACGGTGTTGAGCTCGCGCACGAGGTTCTGCACCCCGCCGTGGCCCGCGTCCTCGAGCAGGTGCCAGTCCAGCGAGCGCTCCTGGCTCCACTCCGCCTCCTGGGCGAACTCGCCGCCCATGAACAGGAGCTTCTTGCCGGGATGGGCCCACATGTACGCGTACAGCGAGCGCAGGTTCGCCAGCTGCTGCCAACGGTCGCCGGGCATCTTGCTCAGCAGCGAGCCCTTGCCGTGGACGACCTCGTCGTGGCTGAGCGGCAGGACGAAGTGCTCGCTGAACGCGTACATCAGCGAGAACGTGAGCTGGTGGTGGTGATAGCGGCGGTAGACCGGGTCCTGCTGGAAGTACTCCAGCGTGTCGTGCATCCAGCCCATGTTCCACTTGAAGCCGAACCCGAGCCCGCCCACGTAGGTCGGGCGCGACACGCCCGGCCATGCCGTCGACTCCTCCGCGGCGCTGATCACGCCCGGCACCGACGCGTGGACGACCTCGTTGAGCTCCTTGAGGAACGCGACCGCTTCGAGGTCCTCGCGCCCGCCGAACTCGTTGGGCACCCACTCGCCCTCCTTGCGCGAGTAGTCGAGGTAGAGCATCGACGCCACCGCGTCGACGCGCAGCCCGTCGGCGTGGTACTCGCGCAGCCAGTACAGGGCGCTGGCCAGCAGGAAGTTGCGCACCTCGTTGCGCCCGAAGTTGAAGACCAGCGTGCCCCAGTCGGGGTGCTCGCCGCGCCGCGGATCCTCGTGCTCGTAGAGCGCGGTCCCGTCGAAGCGCCGCAGCGCCCAGTCGTCCTTGGGGAAGTGCGCGGGGACCCAGTCGAGGATCACGCCGAGGCCGTGGCCGTGCAGCCCGTCCACGAACGCCCGCAGGTCGTCGGGCGAGCCGAAGCGCGGAGTGGGCGCGAACTGCGAGGTGACCTGGTAGCCCCACGACCCGGCGAACGGGTGGGCCATCACGGGCAGCAGCTCGATGTGTGTGAAGCCCATGTCGTGGGCGTAGGCCGCAAGCTCGTCGGCCAGCTCGGTGTAGGTCAGCGAGCGGTTGTCCTCCAGCGGGTTCAGCCGCCAGGACCCCAGATGGACCTCGTAGATGGAGATCGGCGCCTTGAGCTGCTCGGCCTCAGCGCGCGTCTGCAGCCACTCGGCGTCCTGCCACTCGTACTCCGAGCGGTTGACGATCGAGGACGTCTCCGGCGGCAGCTCGGCCTCGAAGGCGAAGGGGTCGGCCTTCATCCGGATGTCGCCGGACTGCGTGTGGATCTCGTACTTGTAGCTCGCGCCGGCCGGCACGTCGGGAACGAAGAGCTCCCAGATGCCCGACGCGCCCATCGCGCGCATGGGGTGCAGCCGCCCGTCCCACGAGTTGAAGTCGCCGACGACCGACACGGCGGTGGCGGCCGGGGCCCACACGGCGAACGACACGCCGGCCGTGCCGTCGATCTCGCGCACGCGCGCACCCAGCCGGCAGTAGAGCTCCTCGTGGCGGCCCTCGCCCGCCAGGTGCAGGTCGAGCTCGGAGATCGTCGGGGGGAACGCGTAGGGGTCGCGCAGCGTGAAGGTGTTGCCGTCCGGATAGGCGACGTCGAGCTCGTAGCGCAGCGGCAGCGACGCGCCGTCGAGCTCGCCCTCGAACAGGCCGGCCGGCTCGCTGGGCGCCAGCTCGACGGTCTTGCCGTCCTCCGCGCGCACCGTGACCCGTTCGGCGTCCGGGCGCCACGCACGCACGACGACCCCGCCGTTGTGCGGGTGGGCGCCGAGGATCGCGTGGGGATCGGAGGTCTGCATCAGACGACCGACGCCTCCAGGAGCCGCAGGATCCCCGCGACCGGGATGCGCACCCAGTCGGGGCGGTTGTTGAGCTCGTAGCGCAGCTCGTAGACCGCCTTCTCGAGCTCGAAGATCGCCAGCAGCTGGCCGGTGGCCGCCTGGCCGGGTGGCAGCAGCGACTGCTCCACCGTCCTGGAG
>JAOPZL010000391.1 GCA_025964175.1 Solirubrobacterales bacterium | reverse complement strand
GAGGCGATGGCCAGCAGCAGCGCCGCCAGCGCGAGGGTCCAGGATCGTCTCATCGTCACTCCACCGTCACGGTCTTGGCAAGGTTGCGGGGCTGGTCGACGTTCAGCCCCAGCTGCGAGGCCATGTGGTGGGCCAGCAGCTGGAGCGGCACGACGGCGAGCAGGGACTGCAGCAGCGGATCGTCGGTGCGCGGGATCGCCACGACCTCGGCATCCCCGAGCGCCGGGTCGCCGGCTTCGTCGGTGATCGCGATGACCCGGGCTCCGCGGGCCTGCACCTCTGCCATGTTGGTCAGGAGCTTGCCGCGCACCGGTGAGCTGGTGGCGACGCACAGCACCGGCGTGCCCGGGGCGATCAGCGCGATCGGCCCGTGCTTGAGCTCACCCGCGGCGAAGGCCTCCGCCGGGCGGTAGGTGATCTCCTTGAGCTTCAGCGCGCCCTCCATGGCGACCGGGTTCCCGGCGTGGCGCCCGAGGAACACGAACAGCGGTTCGTCCGACAGCGCTCGGGCCAGCTCGCGCACCGGGGCGTCGGTCGCCGCCACCGTCTGCGCCAGCAGCTGCGGCAGGTGCTGCAGCTGCGCGGCCAGCGCGCCGGCGCGCTCCGGGTCAAGGGTGCCGCGCGCGCGGCCCAGCGCCAGGGCGAAGGCGGCGAGCGCCGCCACCTGGGAGGTGAACGTCTTGGTCGCGGCGACGCTGATCTCGATGCCCGCGCGGGTGAACAGCACCCCGTCGGCCTCGCGGGTCGCCTGGGAGCCCATCACGTTGGTGATCGCGAGGACGGTGGCGCCGCGGCCGGCGGCCAGGCGCATCGCGCCCAGCGTGTCGGCCGTCTCGCCGGACTGGGTGATGCCCAGGACCAGCTCGTCGTGCTCGATCACCGGCTCGCGGTAGCGGTACTCGGAGGCGATCTCCACCTCGACCGGCACGCGGGCCCAGGACTCGATCAGGTGCCGGCCGACGAGGCCGGAGTGATACGAGGTCCCGCAGGCGACGATCCGCACGCGCTGCAGCACCTGCAGGTGCTCGTGCTCCAATGTGAGCCCGTCGAACAGCGCGACGTCCGCATCCAGGCGCCCGGCGAGCGTCTGGGCGACCGCGTCGGCCTGCTCGTCGATCTCCTTGGCCAGGAAGGTGTCGTAGCCGCCCTTCTCGGCCGCCTCGAGGTCCCAGTCCAGGGTCGTCGTGCGGCGGATCACCGGGCGGCCGCTGCCGGCGGCCAGCAGCCGCGCGCCGGACCGGGTCAGCACGGCGGTCTCGCCGTCCTGCACCTCCAGCACTCGGTCGGTGTGCTCCAGGAACGCGGAGACCGACGAGGCGACGAAGCTGCCGTGGTCCGCGAGCCCGACGATGAGCGGGCACTCCTTGCGCATCGCGACGAGCTGCTCGGGCTGGTCGGCGGCCATGACGGCGAACGCGTAGTGGCCTTCGAGCTGGTCGTAGGCGTGGCGGGCCGCGGCGACGAGGTCGCCCTCGTAGTGGTGGGCGATCAGGTGGGCGACGACCTCCGCGTCGGTCTCCGACGTGAAGTCCGCGCCCTCCGCGGTCAGCTGTGCGCGCAGCTCCAGGTGGTTCTCGACGATGCCGTTGAGCACGATGTGCACGCGGTCGGTCGTGTCCGAATGGGGATGGGCGTTGGCCTGCGACACGCGACCGTGCGTCGCCCAGCGCGTGTGGCCGATGCCGAGGAGGCCGTCGCCGCCGGCGTGGTCCTCGTCGTCGAGGCCGGCTGCGCCCACGGGGACGCGGGAGGCGATCGCCGCGCGCAGCGCGGCGATGTTGCCGACGGCGCGAACCGCGTGGATGGTGCCGTCGGGGTCGAGGGTCGAGATGCCCGCCGAGTCATAGCCGCGGTACTCGAGGCGCTCGAGGCCGCGCAGCAGGATCTCGCGGCAGGGGCGCCCGCCGACATAGCCGATGATGCCGCACATGGTCAGCCCTTTCGTGCGTGGTGGTCTTGGTGGTGTTGGCGACCCGCCGCGTGGCGCTGATGGCGGGCGGGTCGCTTGGCCGGCCGTGCGGCCGGCTTGGGCGCCGGCTTGGCGGCCGGCTTGGGTGCGCCGTCGCGCAGCCAGCGGTACAGGCGGTCCGTCGTGCTCGACGAGCCGATCTCATAGCGCTGCGCGGGTCGGCCCGGCCGCGTGAACGCGGGGGCGTCGCCGTCGGCGCGGGTGAAGACGACGGGGAACTGGCGATGCAGCAGGTCGCCCAGGAACGAGGCGGCGGCGGGTTCGGTCGGCGCGTCGGGCCCGGAGTCGGCCACGGGCGCCGCGAAGGCGCTCGCGTCGAAGCCGTGTGCCGTCATGGCGTCGCGCGCGGCGAACACGTCCAGCGTCACGCGCTGCTCGTAGTCGACGAGGCTCTCCCGTCCGGCCCAGCGCGTGTAGCGCCGCTGGGCGTAGAAGGGAGCGCTGGTGCCCTGCTCGTCGACGGTCACGTCGGTGGCGCCGGCCGAAGTGCCGGGCTCGATGTCCCAGCGCCGGCTGTCGGACATCCGCCGCAGCTCCTTCCAGGTCAGCGTCGCGGCGTCGCCGCGATCGACCTGGTCGGCGGCCACGAACATCGTGGCGCGCATGCCGGCCTGCGCGAGGACCTCGTCGGCCCCGCGATAGGCGTCCAGGCGGCTGTCGTCGAAGGTGATGAGCAGCGGCCGCGCCGGCAGGCCGGCGGTGTCCCCCCGCTGGAAGCGGACGTACTGCCGCATCGAGATGGCCTGGTAGCCCATCGCCCGCAGCGCCGCCAGCTGCTGCGCGAACGTGCGCTGGGAGATGCTGCGGGCGTCCTGCGGGGTGCCCTCGCTGATGCCGTGGTAGGCGAGCACCGGCACCGCGTCGTGGGTGGCCGGCAGCGGCCGGAAGCGCTGCTGCTCGGCCGGCGTGAGCGCCACGGAGACCGGCGCAAGCGCCGTCAGGCCCTCACGCTGGGAATGCTCGCGCGAGGCCTGGATCTGCGGCACGACGGCCAGGACCGGCACGACCGACAGCGGCAGCGCCAGGAACGAGAGGAAGCGTCCGACCCTCATGCCTTGGCCTCCATGCCGGCGGTCGCCGGTCGGGTCCCCCACCGCGAGGTGCGCGCGGTGAGGATCGCGTAGTAGGTCTGCCACAGCAGGAACGCCAGGTAGAAGAAGACGAAGACGATCCCGAACAGCCAGGTCCCGTCGTAGCTGCGCCGGCGGATGACGTAGTACAGGCCGTAGGCCAGCGCCATCGCGTAGATGCCGAACAGGTAGACGTAGGGCAGGCCGGAGTGGCCGCCCATCGGCAGCCACAGCATGGCCCGCACCGCGACCACCGGAGCGACGAGCGGCAGGATCATCCCGACATAGGTCGAGAGCGCGGCGACCGGGTGCTTGCGCCACATGAAGCGCGCGACGATCAGCGACTCGCGGGTCCAGCTGCGCTTCCAGCGCAGCTGCTGCACCATGAACGTGCGGAAGTCCGCGGGGACGGCGGTGCGCGAGACCGCGTTGGCCTCGTAGCGGACCTTCCAGCCGCGCAGCACGCAGTTGGTCAGCGAGCGGTCGTCGCCGAAGGTCGACTCGACGCCGAGGAACGTCTGGTTCTCCCACCACGGCAGGTGGGGCATGATCGCCTCACGCCGGTAGGCGGAGAAGCAGCCCGAGCAGCACGTCACGCAGTTGAAGATCGACTCGGCCGCCTTGATGACCTTGAACGCGACGAAGTAGCGCACGCCCTGCATCCGCGTCAGCCACGTCTCGTGCAGGTTGAGCACGTCGGCGTGTCCGCAGATGGCCCCGACCTTCGGGTCGTGGAAGCCCTGCACGAGGCGGGTCATCGCGTCGGCCGCCAGCACGGAGTCGGAGTCGACGAAGGCGATGATGTCGGCCTCGGTGGCGCGGATCCCGGCCGCCATCGCGGCGCGCTTGCCGCGGTTGCGCCCGAGGTCGATCACGCGGATGCGCCCGTCGGCCTGCGCGGCCACGGCGTGCATCTGCGCCAGCGTGTCGTCGGTGGAGCCGTCGTTGACGGCGACGATCTCCAGCAGCTCCGCGGGGTAGTCGAGGTCCAGCAGCGAGCGCAGCGAGGCGGCGATGTCCTCGCCCTCGTTGAAGCTCGGCATGACGATCGAGACGCGCGGCTGCAGGCCGTGGTCGCGGCTGGGCCGGTAGAAGACCGAGAAGATGAAGCGCGAGACGATGTAGGCGACGACGACCAGCCCGTAGATCCCGAAGAAGCGGCTGACGTGGAAGGCGTCGAACAGCACGGCCTTGTAGAGGACGATCGCCACGAGCAGCAGGACGAGGTAGATGCCCGCGCCGAAGCGCAGCGCGCGGTCCAGGAAGACCGCGCGCCGGGTGATGGTGGCTTGCGGAGCCATCAGGCGAGGTGGCTCCGGCGGCCGACCGGCTGCCGGTACGTCGCGTCGAGCACGAGCTCGCAGTCGTCCAGCCACGCGTAGTCGATGCCGGGGTGCACGGTGGCCAGCACGACGAGGTCGTAGGCGGCCGGGTGCGGCGCGGGCTCGGAGGTCAGCTCCTTGCCGTCGCGCAGCGTGATGCGCTCGACGAGCGGGTCGTGGTAGCTGACGTGGACGCCGACGGACAGCAGGTGCTCGGCGATCTGCTCAGCCGGCGACTCGCGCGCGTCGGCCACGCCCGGCTTGTAGGCCATGCCGACGACGAGCACGCGCGCCTGGTCGGGGATGACCCCGTCGGACTCGAGCAGGTCCAGCGCCCGGGCGGCGACGCGGCCCGGACGCGCCGCGACCTCGTGCATCGCCGTCGTGGCGATCGGGACGTCGACGGGCGAGTCGGCCAGCGGCTGGAGCAGGTAGTAGGGATCGACGGGAATGCAGTGGCCGCCGATGCCGGCCGACGGGAAGTGCGCGAGGTAGCCGTAGGGCTTGGTGCCCGCCGCCTCGACGATCTCCACCGGGTGGATGCCGTGGTGCATGGCGACCGCGGCCATCTCGTTGGCGAAGGCCAGGTTGACGGCACGGAAGGTGTTCTCGTGCAGCTTGGTGAGCTCCGCCGCCTCGGTGCTGGAGACCAGGTGCAGCTGCTTGGCCGTCGGCGCGAGGACGCGCGCGGCGGCGCGGGTGCAGGCCGGGGTGGCGCCGCCGAGCACGCGCGGCGTCTCGGTCTGCTCCACGGAGGCCTCGCCCGGCAGGATCCGCTCCGGCGCGAAGGCGACGTGCACGTCCTCCCCCACGACCAGGCCGCGACGCTCGAGCGGCTCGATCAGCAGCTCACGCGTGGTGCCGACGTAGGTCGTCGACGTGAGGATGATCGTCTGACCGGCCCGGGCGTGCTCCACGGTCGCCGCGCACGCGGACTCGACGGCGCGCAGGTCGGGGCGCATCTGCTCGTCGACCGGCGTGGGCACGGCGATGATCACCGCGTCCGCCTCGGCCATCGCGGCGGGATCGACGCTGAGGCGCAGGCGATCGACGCGCTGGGAGGCGCGCAGGCGCACGAGGTCGCGCTCGAGCAGGTCGACGTCGGCGGCGGCGATCGCGTCGAGGCGACGCTGAGAGACGTCGATGCCGATGACGGTCAGGCCCGCGCTGTTGAGGGCGAGGCTGGTGGGGAGTCCGACGTAGCCGAGGCCGACGACGGCGACGACGGGATGGGACGTGGCGATGACGGCAGGCGCCAGCGCGCTATCAGGCGGGTTCATGAGCACCGGGAGCGGTTGCGTCCCCCGGCACGTCCGACTCCGCGGCGCAGGGGCGCGGGGATCCGTCGGGAAGGCGGGAGACTGTGGAGGGCGTTCGGCTGCCGGGCAAGCCGGGCAACTGCGTTCAGTCTGGCCAACTCGACCGGCCGAGATACCCGCCAGACGGACCAACTTCGGCCTCCCCCCGATCGGGCCCCCGCAGCCGCCGTTCAGCGCCGCGATCTAGGTCATCTGACGGAGGCCAGCGGCCTCAGTCCTCGTCATCGGGCTCCAGGTCGTACTGCGCGAGCGCGGTGCGGGTGGCGACCCCCAGCTTGCGGAAGATCGACTGGAGGTGGGAGGCCACCGTGCGCGGGGACAGGAACAGCTGCGCGGCCACCTCCTTGTTCGTGCCGCCGCGCGACACGAAGCGGGCGACCTGCAGCTCCTGGGGCGTCAGCTCCCCGATCGATGCGGGATCGCGGCGGCGCAGCGTCTGGCCGGTCGCGCGCAGCTCGCGGCGCGCGCGTTCGGCCCACGGCTCCGCGCCGGAGTGCTCGAAGATCTGCAGCGCGAGGCGCAGCTGCTCACGCGCCTCGACCCGGCGGCGCTCCCGGCGCAGCAGCTCGCCGTAGAGCAGGCGCGTGCGCGCGCGGTGGAAGGACCGGTCGAGCTGCTGGTGCAGGCGCAGCGACTCCTCGAAGGCCGCGGTCGCCTCGGCGGGGTCCTCGGTCACCAGCGCCCGGCAGCGCGCGGCGGCGGCCAGCGCCCAGGTGAGCTGTGTGCGCCCGGCCCAGGTCTGCAGGTCGGCGGCCGCGGTCCTCGCGAGGTCGTCGCGCCCGGCCCGCACGGCCGCCTCGACGAGGTCCGCAATGGCCAGCGGCGTGACCCAGTGCTGCTCCAGCCGTCCTCCGGGCCGGACGTCCAGCAGCCGATAGCACGCGATCTCCGGGTCCTCGGCCCCGAGCGCCGAGAGACCCAGCGCCCAGGTGCACAGCGCGTGGTGGGCCCAGCGGTTGCCGACCTCGTCGCGAGGGCGCGCCTCGTGGGCGAACCGGTAGCAGTCCTCGACGCGTCCCTGCACACCGGCCACCAGCGACAGCACGCCCGCCGCGTCCCGGACCCCGAGCGGCTGCCCGGCGTCGCGCGACATGGCCAGCGCCTCGCTCGCATCGGCCCACGCGGCGCGCAGGCGCCCGCCCTGGAACTCGCCGAAGGAGAGCGCGACGAGCACCGCGCCGAGCTGGCCGGCGAGCCCGTCCGCGCGGCAGCGGGCGGCGAGCTCGCCGAGGTACTCGAGCGCGTCCGGCAGCGGGACCGCAGAGGCCGGGTGGGTGCTCGTCACGACGACCCAGTAGTCGCGCGCCGGGGACCGCCCGACGGGCCCGCGCGGGATGTACGTCTCCAGGCGCCCCGCCTCGGCCAGGTGCCGGCTGGTGATCCGCCCCGTGCTCGCGATGTACTCGACCGCCAGCGGGTCGCCCCCCGCCGCGCGCAGCACCTCGGCGCGCGCCACCAGCGGCTGCGCGTCCGCGCACAGGCACTGCGCCATCACCACGGTGGCCGGCACCAGCAGATCCAGCGCCACGTCGGGGTGCGACGGCCCGATCTCGTCGGCCGCCCGCGTCAGCACGTCGATCGCACGCAGCGCCTCCGCCGCCATGAGGTGGACCTCGCCCAGCGTCATGGCCGCCTGCGCCCCGTCCGGGAGACCCGTCAGCAGCGGGATCGCCTCCTCCAGCAGAGACTCGGCCAACGCCCGTTGACCCGAGAGGTAGGCCGCGCGGCCGGCCGCGGACAGCCGCCGCCCGCGCTCGAGCGGGTCCAGGGTCAGCTGCGCGGCGCGCTGGAGCGTGGCCGCCGTCGCCGCCGGTCCGCCCTGCCGGCTGGCCTGCTCGGCGGCCCGCACGAGCTCGGCGGCGACGTCGTCGTCGGGCTCGAGCGTCGCCGCCGCCCGGTGCCAGGCTCGCCGCCCGAGGTTGCCCTCGCCCTGGAGCACGTCGGCCAGCGCCAGGTGGGCGCGGTCGCGCTCGGCACGGTCCGCGCCCTGGTACAGGGCCGAGCGCACGAGCGGGTGGTGGAACTCGATCGACCCGGGCGTCGTGTGCACGAGACGCGCTTGCTCGGCCGCGCCCAGCGCGTCGGGCTCGATGCCCATGTTCCGGGCCGCGGCGAGGATCGGCGCCAGCTCCGGCGAGTCCGCCACCGCGGCGATCAGCAGCAGGCGCTGGGCGTCCTCGGGCAGGCCGCGCACGCGCTCCAGGAACGGCGGCTCCAGCTGCAGCCCGATCGGAACCGGATCGGGCAGCAGCACGGCGCCCGCCAGCTGTTCGGGATCCAGCAGCTCGGCGAGCTCGGTCAGGGCCAGCGGGTTGCCGCGGGTGCGCTCCGCCAGCTGCGCGGCCACGCGCGGCGAGACGGGTGCCCCGGCCCGCTCCGTCAGCAGCTCCGCGGCGGCCTCCGCGTCGATGCCGCCGAGCCGCAGCTGCGGCAGGCCGGGCACCGAGAACGGCTCTTCGCCGCCGTCACGATCGGCGGCGAGCAGGGCGATCGGCTCGCCGCTCAGCCGGCGGGCCACGAAGGCGAGCGCGTCGGCGGTCGCGCGATCCAGCCAGCGGACGTCGTCGACGAGCAGCAGGATCGGCTGCTCGTCGGCGGCCTCCGACAGCAGCGTCAGCAGCGCCACGGAGACCAGGAAGCGGTCGGGCTCGTCGCCGGCATCGAGGCCAAGCGCCGCGCGCAGCGCCCGGGCCTGAGGCGGCTCCAGGTCGTCGACGCGCGACAGCAGCGGCCAGATCAGCTGGTGCAGGCCGGCGTAGGGCAGCTCGGACTCCGCCTCGATCCCCGTGGTCTGCAGGATGCGCAGGTCGGGGTTGCGCTGGCGGGCATCGGCCAGCAGACGCGACTTGCCGGCGCCGGCCTCGCCCCGCAGCACCAGGACCCCGCCCGAGAGCGGCCTGCTCAGCAGCCGCTCGATCTCGAGACGCTCGGGCGCGCGCCCGTGCAAGATCTGTCCGATCTGTCGAGCGTAGCCATCGCGGGGCACGTCCTGTGCCGGCTGCGTCAGGGTGAGCGGCCGTCGGTCCCGCGCGAACGGCTCGAAGATCCGGTCGCGCGCGGCCGGGACGCCGGGTCCACGCCGGAGCGTGCGACGACCATCGTGCGGCGTTTGGCGCGCCACCCGCCCGCCGGTCGTGCAAGGCTGCGGGCATGCGCCGCCTGTCCCTCCTCGTCCTGACCCTGGTCGTCGTCCACGCCCCTGATGCCCTGGCCGCGGCCGGCGGCGGGTCCTCGGGCTTCGGCGGGGGTGGCGGCGGGGGCGGCGGGGGCGGCGGCTTCGGCGGCGGCG
>JAOPZL010000288.1 GCA_025964175.1 Solirubrobacterales bacterium | reverse complement strand
GCGTCGAGCTGGCCGCCGATCGTCTCCCCGGACTTGTTGTCGTCGCTCGACTTGCGGGCCACGATCATTCCGTCGCCTTCGCCGAGATCCCATCGGAACACCACCGAGCCGTTCACGACCCGCCGCTCCGTTTTACCGAGCCGTTGGAACAGCTCCTTGGCGGCGTCCGTGAGGAACCGGGACTCGATCCGGTTCGGCGCGCCCGCTGGCTTGACGCGCCTCACGGGTTGGCCCCAGTGGATGGGGCGGGCAGGTGTCGGAGTCGTGACGAGCCGGCGGAGCATCTGCGCATCGGCCGCAACGAACCCTGGTCGCGTTGCGATCGCGACGACGTTGGAGAGTGCCCGGGCCCGAGCGGCCGGATCTGAGTGATCCGGGCGCACCGAAATCTCCACGAGAGGCTCAGCCATCTCGGGCCCGTTCCCAGCCATGAGTCACAGGCGAACTCACAGGTTTGGTCGCGATCGGTGCTGTTTCCTGCGGACTGCTGCGCGCCGCGCCTAACCGGCTCCGCACAAAGTCGCTGCAAACCGCGACTCCTGCGGGCCGTTGCGGCTTGCTGCGGAACGGGAGCGACGGGACTCGAACCCGCGACCTCCGGCGTGACAGGCCGGCGCTCTAACCAACTGAGCTACGCCCCCTCGAACAGGGAGCGGAGAGAATAGCCAATCGCGCATCCATCGAATTTGGCCAGCTGGCCAGCTTCTGGTTGGATTGGTCTGGAGATGTCGCTCGCACCTCCCGTACCGGTGTCGCAGAGCTCGCTGAGACGGGTCTTCGCCGACCTGCGCAGCGAGCGGCGGGCGGCCGCCGGGGTCGGCTATCCGCCGGGCGAGACGGGCTTCTCGATGGGGCGCACGCGGCGGTTCAACGCGCGCCCGCTGCCCGTGCTGCTGGAGTGCCATCAGCGGTTCGGGCCGATCTTCACGCTGCGGATCTTCCACGGCAACATCGTCTTTCTGATCGGGCCCGAGGCCAACCACTACGTCACCGTCTCCCACGCCGACCACTTCACCTGGCGCGACGGGCACATGGGGGACCTCATCCCGCTGCTCGGCGACGGGCTGCTGACCGTCGACGGCGAGTTCCACCGGCGCTCGCGCAAGGCGATGCTGCCCGCGTTCGGGAAGGAGCGCGTCGCGGCGACCCTGACGCAGATGCAGCCCGAGATCGACGCCGCCCTGCACGGCTGGAACGACGGCACCCGCCTGGACCTCTCGTCGTTCACCCGGCGCCTCGCGCTGCGGATCGCGATGCGCGCGCTCTTCGGGCTGGATCCCGACGGACCCCTGGCCCGCGACGCCGACGCCGCCACCCAGTTCGAGCACGCGCTCGGCTTCTGGGCGACCGAGTACGTGATGCAGATCCTGCGCGGACCACGGACGCCGTGGGCGCGGATGCAGGAGGCGCGCCGGCGCCTCGACGTCATCGTCTACGGCGAGATCCACCGCCGCCGGCGCTCGGGCGAGCGCGGTCCCGACATCCTGTCGCTGCTGCTGGACGCGCGCGACGAGGACGGCTCGGCCCTCGACGACCGCCACATCCGCGACGAGGTCATGACCCTGCTGTTCGCCGGACACGACACGACGACCTCGACGGTCGCCTTCCTCTTCCACGAGCTCGCGCGCAAACGCCACGAGGAACGTGCGCTCGTCGACGAGCTCGACGCGGCGCTGCACCACCGAGCCCCGACCTTCGCCCAGCTCATGGGCGGCGCGCTCCCCCGCCTGGACCGCGTCCTGGACGAGACGCTGCGCCTGTACCCCGCCGCCTGGATCGGTCCGCGCCAGTCGGCCAGGCCGTTCGAGTTCGCCGGCCAGCGCGTCGGCGCCGACGTGCCCGTCGCCTACTCCTCCTGGGCCAGCCACCACCTCCCCGGCGTGTGGGGCGACCCCGAGGCCTTCCGCCCCGACCGCTTCGCCCCTGAGGCCCGCGCGCTGCTGCCCAAGGGCGCCTACATCCCGTTCGGCGGCGGCTCGCGCACCTGCATCGGGATGCGCTTCGGCCAGCTGGAGATCAAGGCGATCACCGCGCGGATCCTGCGCGACTTCACGCTCGAGGTCGCGTCCGACGGCCCGCTGGCGATTCGTCAGATGCCGACGATCGGCCCGCGCGACGGGCTGCCCGTCATCGTGCGGGCGCGCTGAGCACCAGGCCCCAGCCGATGGCCCTACCCGCGGCACACCGGGACCTCAGGGAGAGCGAGACTCGTCGGACACCCCCGTTTCCTGATCGGGCGTATGGTTGCTCCGTGGAGGCAGCGTCACCCGATCGCGTACCGCAGAAGCTCCCCCGCGGACGGCACGGACTGCCACGCCAGTTCGTCGTGCGCTCCCAGCGGGAGCGGATGCTCGAGGCGACGTCGCGGGCGGTCAGCGAGCTCGGGTACACGAACCTGACCGTGGCGGCGGTCCTGGAGCGGGCCGGGGTCTCGCGCAAGACCTTCTACGAGCACTTCTCCGACAAGGAGGAGTGCTTCCTCGCGGCGTTCGACGTCGTCTCCGAAGGGCTCGTGCGCTCGGTCTCGGAGGCATTCAACGCGCGTCATGCCTGGCGCGAGCGAGTCCACGACGGGCTCGCCGAGTTCCTGCGCGTGCTCGCCGCCGAGCCCGACTTCGCCCGGATGTGCATCGTCGAGGTGCTCGCCGCGGGACCCGCCGCGCTGCAGCGCCGCGACGGCGTGATGCGCACCTTCACCGTCTTCTTCGACGCCGGGCGCGCCGAGGCCGACCCCGACCAGGAGCTGCCCGAGCTGGTCAGCGAATCGGTCGTCGGAGCGATCTACGAGCTCATCTACGCCCGCATCCTGCGCAACCGCACCGAGGAGCTCCCCGACCTCCTCCCGGATCTGATGTACATCGCCCTGGTGCCCTACCTCGGTCCTCAGGTGGCCGCGATCGACTACCGGGCGACGGCGGAGCGTCACCTGCGCCGGTGAGCGCCGCGTCTCGCGTGCCGATCCGAGCGCCGGGATCGTGTCGCACCGGGCGCCGGTGCCACGGGTAGGATCGCGTACCGCACCGTCGTCCCGCGGTGCGATGGGTCAGCCCGCACCGGCGCAAGTTCGTGCCTCCCTCCACGTTGCTGCACCCATAGGACATGCCCACAGACTCCCCCGCAACCGTCGAGGTCCCGGTCTTCTTCGAAGACCTGAAGCGCCTCCCGCCCGGTCGTCACTCGATCGCGGTCGAGGAGGTCGTCCGCCAGCAGCGGATGCGGCTGATGGCCGCGATGCTCGACGCGGTCGGTGAGCAGGGCTACATCGCGACCAGCGTCGCCGACGTCCTGTCGCGCGCCGGCATCTCGCGGCGGACCTTCTACGAGCACTTCTCCGACAAGGAGGACTGCTACCTCCAGGCCTACGACCACGTCACGTCGATGCTGTTCCAGACCGTGGCCGACTCGTTCGTCGGCCACCGCCGCTGGCAGGACGCGATGCGGGCCGGCCTGGACGTCTTCCTGCGCACCGTGGCCGTCAACCCGCGCTTCGCGCGCGCCTGTCTGGTCGAGATCCTCACCGTCGGGCCCGAGGGGGTGCGTCGCCGCGACGCGTCGCTGACGCCCTTCCAGCAGTTCTTCGAGATGGCCCGCGAGCTTGCGCCGGCCGAGGCCTCGATCCCGGAGACGGTCAGCGAGACGCTCGTCGGCGGGATCCTGGAGACGATCTGCGCGCGCGTCATGCGCGACGAGGCCGACCGCGTGCCCGAACTGCTGGACCAGCTCATGTTCTGGGGCCTGGTCCCCTTCGTGGGTCCGGTCGAGGCCAACCTCGCCCTGGCCGAGATGGCCGCCTCGCGCTGAGCGAGGCGGCGCCCCCATCAGTCCGCGGCCGCCCAGCCGTACACCTCGGCGCGGGTGACCAGGTCCGAGGGACGGACCGCCAGCGCCTGCGCGAGCTTGACGATGTTGATCCAGCTCGGGTTGCGCTCGCCGCGCTCGATGCCCCCGACGTACGTGCGGTGCATGCCGCTCATGGAGCCGAGCTGCTCCTGGGAGATGCGGGCGCGCTGGCGCGCATCGCGAACCGCGAGCCCGAGTGCGACCGATGCCTGCGACCGCTGCGCCATGGACACGAACCCTTCTCCTGCGAGGACAATGGGTGCACCGTCTATCACCATCAGGGGCGCGGTGGGGATTACTGAGACTGCTTCGTTCCACTAGAACATTCGTCCAGCAACGGCAACTGGGCGCAACGCAATCCGCTTGGCAGAGCGCTGCTCAATGATCGTCGGTCGATTCACGTTGGGCACTTACCCATCAATCAAGGTAGAATTTCCGCCATGGGGCTAGGGGCCGGGGTGCTCGCCGCGACCGCCGTCCTGGCCCTCGGATCACCTCCAGGGCAGGGCGCCAACATCACCGCGTACACCCGCGACGCGTATGACGGCGCAGCCGCGACACAGGCCCTCAGCCGCCTGCACGACGACGGCATCCGCCGCGTCGCGATCATCGTCACCTGGTACATGGGCGACCCGCGCGCCTCGGTGGTCGCGCCCGATCCGCGCCGCACGCCGAGCGACTCCGCGGTCACCCAGCTGGCCGAGCGGGCCAAGGCGCGCGGGTTCTCGGTCCTGATCAAGCCGCAGGTCGACGTGCGCGACGGCAGCTTCCGCGGCGACATCCAGCCGGAGGATCGCCAAGCGTGGTTCGCCGCGTACACGGCGATGATCTCCCACTACGCGTCCGTGGCGGACACGGCCGGTGCCGATGCGCTGACCGTCGGCGTCGAGCTGCGTTCGCTGTCCAACGACGTCGCGAACTTCGACGACGTCATCGCCGCCGCGCGCGCACGCTTCGCCGGGACGCTGACCTACGCGGCCAACTGGGACGAGGTCGAGCAGGTCCCGTTCTGGAACCGGCTCGACGCGATCGGCGTCGACGCCTACTACCCGCTCGCGACCCGGATCGGCGCGAGCCGCGACCAGCTCGTCGCGGCATGGAAGCCGATCGTCGGCCGGCTCGAGCGCCTCAGCCGCACCGCCGGCAAGCCGGTGATGCTGACCGAGCTGGGCTACGCCGCCCGGCCCAACACCGCGATCAACCCGGCAGGCGCCGGAGACAGCGACGGGCCGTTGGACACGGAGGCGCAGAAGACCGCGTACGAGGCGGCGCTGACGGCGTGGAGCGGCGTGTCGTGGCTGCGCGGCATCTACTGGTGGGACTGGCCGATCGATCCGCGCGACGCGATCGGCGACGCGTACACCCCGCGCGGGAGACCGGCCGAGGCCGTCATCCGCGAGGTCGCGCTGGGCAAGCCCAGCGACGGCGGGCTGCTGTCGAAGATCCCGTGGCCGCTGCTGATCATCGTGTCGATCTGGGGCGTCGTCGCCGTCGGGTTCCTGGCCATCCTGCGCGCCGCCGACGAGGACGAGCCCGTCGCTGCCGAGGGCGGCGGGGACGACGGACGCGAGGGCGCCGCGTCGCGGGCCGCGACCGCCGACCCGCTCCCGCCGAGCCTGCGCAGCCGGGCGCCCGCGATGCCGCGCAGCCGGTTCCGGCTGAAGCTGCCGTCGGACCTGCGCCGGCCGCAGCCGGTGTCCGGCGCGGGCGACCCAGTTGGCGAAGGACTCGCCCTCGGTAC
>JAOPZL010000238.1 GCA_025964175.1 Solirubrobacterales bacterium | reverse complement strand
TGCGGGTTTCTACGGGACGGGTCGAACACGTGGTGAGAGCACGGTTGCTCTCCATCTCCCCCACCAAGGACGGTCGCAGTGCAGTCCCCACGTCGTTTCTCCCTTCGCCTGAAGCTCTTCAGCGGGTTTGGCGCGGTCTTGATCCTCAGTGTTCTCATCGGCGTGTTGGCGCTGACGAAGATGAGCGCGATGAACGACAAGGCCGACTACGTGAGCACGGGCGTGGTGCCTGCGGTGAAGGCCGTGCAGGAGATCCGGGCCAACGCCGGGGAGTATCGCCGTGCACAGCTGCGCTACATGTCCACCGACGAAGCGGCGATGCGCGAGAAGCAGAGCACCACGATGAAGGAGCGCGACACGTCGATCGCTCGCTCCCTTGCGGTCTACGCGCCGACGATCACGGGTGCTGCCGACCGCAGCGCGTTCAACCGCGTCCAAGGCGAGTGGAACAGCTACAAGCGCCAATCGGCCGGCCTGCGCGCGGCCGCGGACGCGGGCGACGCCAAAGGCGCGATGGCGGTCTATGAGGGTCCGGCCAACGACACGTTCGTGGCGCTCAACGACGACATCGCCAAGTGGAGCGCGCTGAACGAGCGCTTCGCCCTCGACGCCCAGCACGCCTCCCAGAGCACCTACGACGCCTCCCAGAAGCTCATCATCATCCTGCTGGCGATCGCGATCGGCTTCGGCATGGTGGTGGCGTTCCTGCTGACGCGCAGCATCTCGCGCGGCGTCCACGAGGTCCTCGATCGCCTGTCGCGGCTCGGCGACAACTGCGTGACGGACCTCCGCGGCGGGCTGCAAGCGGTTTCCGACGGCGATCTGACTGTCGAGATCGTGCCGGTCACGCCGGCGATCGACCGGATCTCGCGCGATGAGATCGGGGACGTGGCCAACGCGGTCAACGACATTCGCGCCAACACGCTGTCCACCATCGAGGCATACAACGCCACCCGCGCGTCGCTGTCGGGCATCGTCGGCGAGGTGTCCTCCACGGCGGCCACGGTGTCGTCGGCCTCCCAGGAGATGGCGTCGACCTCGGAGGAGGCCGGGCGCGCCGTCGGCGAGATCGCCAACGCCGTCAGCGAGATGGCCCACGGCGCCGAGCGCCAGGTCAAGATGGTCGACGGAGCGCAGACCGCCGCGCAGGAGACCCAGCATGCTGCCGTCGCCGCCCGCCAGATCGCCCACGAGGGAGCTGCCGCGGCCGAGCAGGCCAGCCTCGCGATGAGTGGGGTGCGTGACTCCTCGGCGGAAGTCACTGAGGCGATCGGTTCGCTGGCGGCCAAGTCGCAGCAGATCGGCGGGATCGTGGCAACGATCACCGGCATCGCCGAGCAGACGAACCTGCTCGCGCTCAACGCCGCCATCGAGGCCGCCAGGGCCGGCGAGCAGGGACGCGGCTTCGCCGTGGTCGCCGAGGAGGTACGCAAGCTGGCCGAGGAGTCCCAGCAGGCAGCCGCCACGATCGGCGACCTCATCACCCAGGTCCGCTCGGAGACCGACCACGCCGTGGCGGTCGTCGAAGCCGGCGCACAGCGCTCCCAGGAGGGCGCAGTGGTCGTCGAGCAGGCGCGCGCCGCGTTCGTGCAGATCACCGAAGCCGTACAGGACGTGTCGGTGCGCATCGACGCGATCTCACAGGCATCCAGCGAGATCGCCTCCGTCGCCGAGCAGTCCTCGGCCTCTACCGAACAGGTCTCGGCCTCCACGCAGCAGACCAGCGCCTCGGCCCAGCAGATCGCCGCCTCCGCCGAGGAACTGGCCGCCACCGCGCATCAGCTGGAGACGCTCGTCGCGCGCTTCCAGCTCGCCTGAACCAGGACACCGGGTCACGGGCCGCCGTACACAGCGCGCGGCGGCCCCCGGGTCGGCGGATGGGTGGCGCGTCAGGACCCCAGTCGTGCGCGCAAGAGCTCCTTGGCCTGCTGGCCTCCCTTGCGGCTCTCGCTCTGCGCCCGACGGAAGAACTCGGCCAGTTCGCTGTCGCCGTCGCGCTCGGCGTCGGCGATGTACGTCTCCAGTCGCAGCGCGTTGCTCAGGCACGCCTCCAGAAACCAGATGATGTTGTAGTCCTTGTCCTTCGTCCCGGTGACAGCTCCGCCTTCCGACGCCATGATCGCCTCCGAGGTTGATGGGTGGCTGATGTTCCCCTTACCCCACTCCACGCGGCTCACGCTCAGCGTCAGGACGGATCCGCTCGGGGCAGCCGCGCTTAATGAGTCTCGGTATCGAGCAACTGGTGGGCATGGCGACGAACCATTCACCGGTCCTCACGATCACGGGCGAGCTGGACGTGTACGCGACACGTGGCCTCAGCGAGCCGTTGAACACGCTCATCGGGTCTGCGGCGCGAGCGGTGATCGTGGACCTCAGCGCGGTGACGTTCATGGACAGCACCGGGCTTGGGATGTTGATCAAGGCCCGTCGGCGGCTCGATGCTCAGGGCCGATCGCTGATCGTGATCTGTCCTGCGGGACCGGTCCGCCAGTTGTTGGAGGTCACGAACCTGTTGACGATGTTCTGCGTTGTCGACGACGAGGCGTCCGCGCACCAGGCCGCCGCCGCGCGTCTGGAGGGTGAGGCGACCTCTGGGTCCCCGTGTGATCATCGAGCGATGACGTCCACGCCGCCGTCATCGGTCACCGCAACGGGAGATCACCCGGCGTCGGGATCAGCCCGATCGGGCAACAGCTGACAGTGCGGGAGGACCCTCGTCGCTTCGCCGTACAGGCTCTGATGGCCGTCCTGGCGCTCGCGCTGGTGGCGGTGCCGTTCGGCCTGCTGCTGTTCCTCGTGCAGGACAAGTGGAGCCCGCTGCTGAGTGTCGACCAGGGCGCGCGCGACGACCTGCACGCCTACGCCATCGACCACACGGCGTTCGTCGACGCGATGCGGAGGCTGAGCACCATCGGCTCGGCGCCCGTCTACCTCGTCCTCTTCGGCGGGATCGCCGCCTGGCTGGCATGGCGGCGCCGGACGCGGCTGGCGATCTTCGTGGTGGTCACGATGGTGGGCAACTCGCTGCTCAACGGGCTCGTGAAGCTGGCCGTCGAGCGTGCCCGTCCGGTGCTGCCCGATCCCGTCGCGCATGCGAACGGGCTGAGCTTCCCGAGTGGCCACGCGGAGTCGGCGATCGTGGCCTACGGGGTGCTCCTCGTCGTGTTCCTGCCCGCGCTGCGCGGCGCATGGCGGGCGCTGGCCATCGGTCTCGGCGCAGCGCTGGTGGCGGCGATCGGCTTCTCCCGCGTCGCGCTCGGCGTGCACTTCGTCTCCGATGTGCTCGCCGGCTACGCGCTCGGCGCGGCGTGGCTGGCGGTGATGATCACGATCGCCGACCCGGTCGGGTGGAAGGAACGTCGTCGCCTCCGGCGGACGGACGGCTCCTCAGCTGGAGGCCGCGAGGAGCGTGGCCGGCACGGGGAGCTCCACGAGCTTCACCGTCGCGCCGAAAGCGGCGTCTGAAGGACGCGCGCCTATCCGCGCTTCGCGGTGAAGGTCCGCTTCAGCGTGTCGCAGACGACACCCGAACCCTCCACGGTGTCGTACTCGCGGATCCAGCCCTTGGCCGTGCCACCGCTGAAGCGCACGTCGAGCTCGTAGTGGGCCGCCGACTGGTCGTAGACGTCCTTCGTGCTCGCCTTGACGCGGCCTCCGCGGATCGGGAAGGACCCCTCGGGCACGAGCGTCATCGTCTCCGAGCTGCCGTCGCGATCGCAGTCCTGCAGCAGGCGCGCGACGACCTTGGTCATCTTGCCGCCCTTGACCGTGAAGGTGATCTCGTACCCCTGATGGTCGATCCGCCCCTTGTAGGGCCCCGGGCTCGGCGCCGCCAGGGCGGTGGCGGGGACGAACGCGATGGCAACGGCGAGCGGAAGGATGAATCGGCGCATGAGACCCTCTTCGGTACGTCGCGCCGCCGACTTGAGGCCGCGAGCCCGCCCGGTGCAGCGGGCGACTACCTGCCGGTCGTGCGATGCGCCACTGCGCGGGCGTGGCCGCTGTGTCCGAGCCCGCCGCCGGCTCCGCCGCGTGCGCCGCCGTGCGCGGTGGGCGGCGTCCGCCGGATGAGGAGCAGCAGCGCCCGGTCATCGGCCCCGGCCTCGGTGCGATCCGTCAGCGCCGTGCGCTGGACCGTACGCAGCACCGGCCCGCGACGGCGATCCATCACCGCCACGACCGCCTTGGTCGAGCTCGGTACGTCGAAGATGATGCCGTCGATCTCCGGGCCGCCGGTGGCGACCCTCACGAGGTCGCCTGCGCCTGTTCGCTCCATCGACCGAGCTTAGTGCGACCGACGCTTCGACCCACGCCGGCGCGCCCTCTTGCAGCGCGCAACGGAGACCGACCCGTGAACGCGAGCTCGTGTCGCCGCCCCACCGAATACCGCCCCCCGCCCGGGTCAGGCCGGCCACAGCATCGGTCGCGCCCGCGCCGCCAGCGGTGGCGCGAAGCGGGTGCCGTGGCGCTCCCGCCATGCCTCCGCCAGCCCTTCGTAGAGCGAGAGCACCTCGTCCTCGACGCGCTCGAGATCGAAGCGCCAAGCCCCCTCGGCGGCCGCCGCTCCGAGCCGAGACCGGAGGTCTGCATCGCCGAGGATCGTGTCGATGGCACGCGCCAGCTCGGCGGCGTCGCCGGGCGCGACGAGCAGCCCGTTGACGCCGTGCTGGATGACCTCCGGGATCCCGCCCACCCGCGAGGCGACGACCGGCAGTCC
>JAOPZL010000228.1 GCA_025964175.1 Solirubrobacterales bacterium | reverse complement strand
TGCGTCCCACGCCGGCAGCGACGCGCGGCCGGCGCGGCCCGACCGGATCCGCTGCAGCAGCGCGTTGCGCTGCGCCAGGGCGGCGGAGTACGCGCGCCGCGTCTCGGCCCGCGACGGCCACATCGCGGTGACGAGCTGGTCCATGTGCGCGCGGCGCAGCGACGGCGCGCCCTTCACGAGCTCCAGGCGGTCGGGCAGGAAGACCGAGACGAGGGGCCGCGTCGTGACGTCGACCAGCCGCTCGACCGGCGCGCCGTCGGCCTTGAGCCGCTTCGCCTCGCCGGGCTGGAACCCCACGCTGAGCGAGTGCGGCCGCCCCTCCTCGTCGCGCGCGTCGACCTCCACCCGCGTCGCCGGCGCGCCGAAGCGGATCAGCTCCCGCTCGTTGCTCGTGCGGACCGACCGCCCGGTACAGCCGAAGAACAGCGCCTCCAGCAGGTTCGTCTTTCCCGCCCCGTTGCGCCCGTGCAGCACGGTGACGCCCTCGCCCAGCGCGAGGTCGGCCGCCGCGTACGACCGGAAGTCGCGCAGACGGAGGCGGGTGACGATCACGTTGCAGCAGCGGGGTCAGATGAGCCGCAGCGCCTCCACGTCGCAGCGGCGGAGTGGGATGACCCGCAGCGCCTCATACGTTCAGGCGGATCGGCATGATCAGGTAGAGGAAGCCGCTGCCGTCGGCGGACTCGATCAGGCCCGGGCGCAGCGGGCTGATGAGCTTGAGGATGAGGTCGCCGGTCTCGACCGACTCCAGGCCGTCGCGCAGGAACTCGGGGTTGAAGCCGATCTCGAAGGCCTCGCCCGAAAACGCCACCGGCACCGTCTCGCTGGCCTCGCCGACGTCCGGCGTCTGCGCGGAGACCGTGACCTCGCCCTCACGGAACGACAGCCGCAGCGGCGCGTTCTTCTGCGCCAGCAGGCTGATGCGCCGCACGACGTCGGTCAGCTCGTCGCCGGCGAGGCGCAGCTCGTGCTCGTACGTGTCGGGCAGCAGCTGGCGGAAGTTGGGGAACTGACCGTCGATCAGCCGTGAGGAGAGGACAGCGCCGCCGACCTGGAAGACGATCTGGTTGGCGCGCACGCCGACGGTCAGCGTCGCGTCGGCGCCCTCCGCGTGGCCCTGGGCGATCCGCGCGAGCTCCTGCAGGGCGCGCGCCGGGACGTTGGCCTCGAAGGAGCCGTTGAGCTCGGACTCCAGCGTCGTCTCCTTGACCGACAGGCGGTAGGAGTCCGTGGCGACCATGCGCAGGTCGCGGCCGGAGGCGGAGACGAGGATGCCGGTCAGGATCGGGCGGGTCTCGTCGCGGGACGCCGAGCGGGCGACGCGGGCGATCGTCTCGACGAACGCGGCCGCGGGAACCTCGACGATGGCGTCGCCGCCGGGCTCGGGCAGGGGCGGGAAGTCCTCGGAGCGCAGCGTGCGGATGTGGAAGGTCGCCGAGCCGGACTTGATCTCGACGTCCTGGTCGGCGGGGCGCAGCTCGAGCGTGACCTGGGAAGCCGGCAGGGCGCGGATGACGTCGAGCGTCAACCGGCCGGGCAGGACCGCGGAGCCGGAGCGCTCCACGTCGGCGGCCAGCGGCACGCGCAGCGCGACCTCCATGTCGGTGGCCCGCAGCTCCACGGCGCCTTCGGTCGCGGCCACCTGGACGCCGGACAGCGCCTGAACCGCGCTGCGCGTCGAGGCGACGCGCGACACCGTTTGCAGCTGAGCGAGCAGCTCGGCGCTCGAGCAGGTGATCTTCACGATGAAAGCCTCTCGATGGAGTTCGAAGTCATAGGGGCGGTGGATATGTGGATGGTGATGGGGAGAATCCGATGCCCACGGGAAGAACGGAGGTGGGAAAGCGGTGGACGGCGTGTGGGCCGACCGTGGAGCATCGCACGGACGCCGGTCGTCACGAATGGCTTCGCAGCTGCTCGGTCAGGTCCCGAACGACGCGGTGGGCGTCCGGATCGGAGGCGATGCGCTCGGCCGTGCGCTTGCACGCGTGCATGACGGTGGTGTGGTCGCGGCCGCCGAACGCGCGCCCGATGGCCGGCAGCGTCTGGTCGGTGAGCTCACGGGCGAGGTACATGGCGACCTGGCGCGGCCACGTCAG
Organism: Solirubrobacterales bacterium; assembly: GCA_025964175.1. Lineage (GTDB taxonomy): Bacteria > Actinomycetota > Thermoleophilia > Solirubrobacterales > Solirubrobacteraceae > Capillimicrobium. Next base: position 4,725 of record JAOPZL010000228.1, on the reverse strand, counting down.
CCGCTGGGCGCGGGCCGGGGAGAGGAGCTCGTCGTGGGAGATCTCGAACGCCTTGCACGTCGCGTGCTGGACGTCCTCGATCGAGCGCCTCACGGCCTTCTTCTGTCGGTAGAGGCCGTCGAGGACCTCGTGGGCCAGCGCGGCATCCAGGGGACGGCCGGTGAGCGAGGCGAACGCGACGACGCGGATCAGCGCGCCCTCGAGCACGCGGATGTTGTCGGTGATGCGCTCGGCGATGACGTCCAGCGCCGCGTCGTCGGCCAGCGCGATGCGGTCGTGGTGCGCGCGCTTGCGCAGGATCGTCAGCCGCGTGGCGGGGTCGGGAGCGCGGATGTCGGTCAGCAGGCCGGCCTCGAAGCGCTCGCGCAGCCGGTCCTCGAGCGCGTCGAGGTCGCGGGGCGAGCGGTCGGAGGTGAGCACGAGCTGGCAGCCCGTGTCGTGCAGCGCGTTGAAGGTGTGGAAGAACTCCTCCTCGGTCTTGGCCTTGGAGGCGAGGAACTGCACGTCGTCGACGAGGAGGACGTCGACGTGGCGGAAGCGCGACTTGAAGGCCTCGATCGCGTTGGAGTGCAGCGCGCTGACGAACTCGTTGGTGAACGACTCCGCGGTCGCGTAGCGGACCGTCAGCCCGCCGCCGTAGGAGCGGACGTAGTTGCCGATCGCGTGCAGGAGGTGCGTCTTGCCGTTGCCGGGCGGTCCGAAGATGAACAGCGGGTTGTAGGCCTGCCCGGGCATCTCGGCGGCGGCCAGCGCGGCGGCATGGGCCAGGCGGTTGGCGTCGCCGATGACGAACTGCTCGAAGGTGAGCTTGGCCTGGAAGGTGGAGTCGGCCACCGGGGCGGGCGAGGGCGCTCCGCCCATCGCGGTGGTCCCGGGGTTGGCGCTGTACCCCTGGCCGCCGCGGCTCTGCCCGGCGCTGCTCTGCGGCGCGCGGCCGAAGCGGGGAAACGGATCGGCCGCGCGGTTCATGGGCGCCGGGGCGCGCGTGCTGCCGTCGGCGACGACGACCTCCACGCGCACCTGCGGCCCCAGCACGGAGGCGGCGGACTCGCGCAGCATCTCACCGAACCGGCCGCTGGCCCAGGAGCGCCGGCGCTCGTCGGGCGCGCCGAGGATCAGCGTGTCGGGCGTCAGATCCAGCGCCTGCAGCGGCTCCAGCCACAGTTCGTAGGTCGATTCGGGGACCGCGCGCCGCAGGTGGGCGCGGATCTGGGGCCAGGCTTGTTCGAGCGATTCGTTCACAGACAGGGGTCGTCCTGCCCCAATGGGCAGGACTGGCGTACGGGTCGAATTGGGGGTCCGAGGACCCCGGAGGTTCGAACCTATCAACCCGCCGGGGACGGGTCGGCTGAAGGTCCGGGAAGGAGCCCGCAAATGCCGTGGAAAAGCTCTGTCCGAGCCCTGTGCAACATGTGGACGGGTTGTGGATGGGGTTGTGGATGGGGGTGTGGATCGCCGACGCGGTAGAGTCTCCCGTCCCATGAAGCGCACCTACCAGCCCAAGAAGCGCAAGCGCGCCCGTACCCACGGGTTCCGCTCCCGCATGCAGACGAAGGCCGGGCGTATCGTCCTCAAGCGCCGCCGCGCGAAGGGGCGCAAGCGCCTCACCGTCTGACCGTGACCGGGCGCGCCAAACGTGGCCGCCTGACCCGGAGCGCTGACTTTGAGCGGGTCTACCGCCAAGGACGCTCCCACGGCAACCGGTATCTCGTGCTGTACGCCTTTCCCCGTACCGGGGAGGGCGAGGCACGTCTCGGCGTCTCCGTCTCCCGCAAGGTGGGCGGTGCCGTCGATCGCAATCGCGTCAAGCGACTGCTGCGCGAGGCGGTCGCCGCCTCGCAGCAGCCGATCCCCGAGGGGCACGACCTCGTCGTCGTCGCGCGCCCGGATGCGCGTGAGCTCGCGGAGCGCGAGGGCCTTGCCGGCGTCCAGGGCGCGCTGACCGAGCTGCTGGAGAAGCACGCCGGATCGGACAAGTCGTGACCTCCGTGCCGCGCCGCGGGGCGATCGCTCCGATCCGCGTCTACCAGCGCTTCGTCTCCCCTCTGCTGCCCGCGCGCTGCAAGTACCACCCCACGTGCTCGGCGTACGCGGTCCAGGCCGTTGCCGAATTCGGCATACTGCGGGGCCTCGTGCTCGCGGGATGGCGGCTGCTGCGCTGCAATCCATGGAGTCACGGGGGCATCGACCCCGTCGAAGCGCAGCATCTATTCCCGGTGTGCGGCCACGCGCGGCACAAGATCTGAGACATGCCCATCTTCGCCAACGTCCTTCAGCCGCTGATCAGCGTCTTCGAGTGGATCCTGACCACGATCCACGACAGCCTCGGGTTCTCCTGGGGTTGGTCGATCGTCGCCATGACCGTCGTCGTGCGCTTCTGCCTGCTGCCTGTCGCCATCCGCCAGTTCAAGTCGATGAGCGCCATGCAGCGCCTGGGCCCGGACATCAAGAAGCTGCGCGAGAAGTACGGCGACGATCGCGAGCGTCTCAGCCAGGAGACGATGAAGCTGTACCAGGAGCACCGGGTCAACCCGGCGGGCGCCTGCCTGCCGCTGGTCTTCCAGCTGCCGGTCTTCATCTCGCTGTTCTACATGCTGCGCCACGACCTGCGGTATGACATCTGCCCGCAGATCAACCTGAACGCCGCGGGCGAGAAGCTGACCGGAACGATCAACGGCATCTCGTACCCGACGTCCTGCGGCAACATCCCGGCGGCGCACTTCCTGGGCATCCCGGACATCACCGCAAAGGCCACCGGGTCGACGCTGATCATCCTGCTGCTGCTCTACGTGGGCACGCAGGTCGTCTCGACCCTCGTCATGGCGCAGCCGAACATGGAGCCGCGCCAGCGCTACCTGATGCTGGCCCTGCCCGTCGTCTTCGTGCCCTTCGTCATCGGCTTCCCGGCCGGCCTGCTCGTCTACTGGATCACCACCAACGTGTGGACGCTCCTGCAGCAGTTCACGATCCGCGAGACCCTCGGCCGTCGTTGGGACCACCAGCACGCGGCCCAGCTCGAAGCGGCGGGCGGCGACCTGGCGGTGATGCACAAGGACAAGAAACCGGGGATGTTCAGCTCGATGATGGCCCGCGCCCAGGAGGCGCAGAAGACGGGCGCCGCCGAGGGTTCGTCGCCGCGTGCCGGACGCTCACGTGGGACAGCAGCGTCTCGGCCATCGAGCTCCTCTTCGTCATCCGGCAAGTCGAAGGAGTCCGGCGGTGACGGTGCGGCGAAGCGCTCGGCCGCTCCGCCTCCGCCTCCGCGCAAGAAGAAGAAGCGATCGGGGCGGCGACGGTGAGCACGGACGAGGAGACGCAGACCGCCGTACGCGAGCTGCTGGAGCTGGTCAACGACGCGCTCGGCCTCGAGGCCGAGGTCGATGTCGTCAGCGACGGTGAGACCGTGACCGGAACGCTGGTCGGCGAGGACCTCGGCCTGTTCATCGGCCGCCACGGCCAGACGATCGACGCGGTCCAGCACCTGGCCCAGCGGATCGCCTTCAAGGGCGCGCCGAGCGACGTCCGCGTCGTGATCGACGCCGCCGGCTACCGCGATCGTCGCGCGACGGCCCTGCGCCGCCAGGCCGACGACGCCGCGGACGAGGCGCTGCGCGACGAGCGCCCGGTCGCGCTGGACGCGATGGTGGCCAGCGAGCGCAAGCTCGTGCACGAGCACCTGCGCGAGCGCGGTGACGTCGAGACGTACAGCGAGGGTGCAGAGCCCGACCGCCATCTCGTCGTGGCGCCGGCTTCGGCCGCGCCATCGCCACCCGCTTCGGCTGAGTAACGGGTGACCGTTGGCGGGCGTCCGGTGCCGGCCGGCCGGCCGGCCGTGGTTTCACGTTTCTCCTGACGGTGAAACACTGCATCCCATGAGCGCGCTTCCCGAGTTCGACGAGGGCGTCTTCGTCGGGATCCTCATCGGCGAGGGCCACTTCGGCGGTGACGGCCGTCAGCCCCAGGTCACGCTGCGGATGCACACCCGCCACGAGTCGCTGTTCGCGTGGATCATGCAGCGCTTCCCGACGACGAAGCTCTACGGGCCCTACCACCACGGCGGCCGCTCCTACTACCAGTGGATGGCCCGCGGTCGTGCGCTCGTCGCCGACGTGCTGCCGCTGCTCGAGGCCCGGGTGACCCCGGCGATCGACGCCCACGCGGCCGAGCGGTTCACCGACATGTGCGAGAAGTACGCCGACGTGATCGCCCGCGAGCGGTCCCGCATCGAGCGTTTGGGCTGAGCGCGAGGGTCCTGCGGCCGATCGGCCCGTCGCCGCTCGAGGCCCGTAAACGGCTTCTCCCGGATTTTGGTCCGCGACGCGCAGACCCCTTTTTCGCCGTTCTCGGACGCCGGGTGGGTCGAGATCGGCCGCAAGGAGGTGACCGGGCTGTCGTCGAGGTCCCGCGCGTTGAGCCCGCGCAGGTCGTCGTCGATGTCGGCCGGCCGATCGCCCGCGCGAGAAGCGGGGGCGCGGGACGTTGACCACTCTCAGCGTCGCCAACAGCCCGCACCCCTCGGGGGCCACGGACTCGGCCCGCTGGGGATCGGCCGGCCGAGCGGGATGCAGCGCGGGTGGGAGGCGGCTCGAGTTCTGCCCGGGAGCCACGTCGTTGCCCCGGGCGTCCCATGTCTCCGCATCCGTACCGAGCGCCCCCCTTTGAGAGCGTCCGGGATACCGTCCGCCATCGCACCCTCGCCGTGTGTGTTTCACCGTCAGGAAAAAC
>JAOPZL010000207.1 GCA_025964175.1 Solirubrobacterales bacterium | reverse complement strand
CGGCCGGCGCGACGCCTGCTCGCGCTCACCCAGAGCGACGTCCCCCTCCACGTCGACGACCACCTCGCCGACCTCGCCCTCGACGCCGCGCGCGAGCCGCTCGCCGAGCTGGCCGCCCGGCGCCTGGCCCCGCTCCAGGACCGCACCGACGCCGCCCGTGAGCGCCTCCAGGAGACGCTGCTCGCGTGGCTGGAGCTGCAGGGCAGCGCGCCCGCGGTCGCGCGCCGCCTGCACGTCCATCCGCAGACCGTCCGCTACCGCCTGGCCCGCCTGCGCGAGCAGCTCGGCGACGCGCTCGACGACCCCCAGGCGCGTTTCGAGCTGCAGCTCGCGCTCCGAGCGAAGGCCCTGCAGCAACCCCCCTCGTAGAATCGACAGCACATGCCGGTCGACCCGAACGTCAGCTTCCCGCTCCTCGAGGAGCGCATCCTCCGGCGCTGGCGCGAGCGCGACGTCTTCCAGGAGTCGCTGCGCCGTCGCGAGGGCGCGCCGTCCTTCGTCTTCTACGAGGGTCCGCCGACCGCCAACGGCCGCCCCGGCGCGCACCACGTGCTCGCGCGCGTGTTCAAGGACATCTACCCGCGCTACAAGACGATGCGGGGCTTCCGCGTCGACCGCAAGGGCGGCTGGGACACGCACGGGCTGCCGGTCGAGATCGCCGTCGAGCAGGAGCTCGGCATCGGCACCAAGCACGAGATCGAGGCCTACGGGATCGCGGAGTTCAACGCGCGCTGCCGTGAGTCGGTCTTCACGTTCCTGGAGGACTGGAACCGGTTGACCGAGCGGATCGGCTTCTGGGTCGACCTCGATCACGCGTACCGCACGCTGGACCCGACCTACATCGAGTCGGTGTGGTGGGCGCTGAAGCAGATCGCCGACAAGGACCTCCTCTACGAGGGCCACAAGGTCGTGCCGTACTGCCCGCGCTGTGGCACCGCGCTCTCCAGCCACGAGGTCGCGCAGGGCTACCAGGACGTCCTCGACCCCTCGGTCTACGTGCGCCTGACCGTGACCGAGGACGGCGGCCCCGCCCAGCGCGGCGACGAGCTCGTCGTGTGGACGACGACGCCGTGGACGCTGGTCTCCAACGCCGCGGTCGCGGTGCACCCGGAGCTCACCTACGTGCGCGCGACCTACGCCAACGGCGTGGCGATCGTCGCCGAGTCGCTGGTCGAGAAGGTGCTCGGCGAGGACGCCCGCATCCTCGACCGCTTCCCCGGCGCGGCGCTGGACGGCGTCCGCTACGAGCCGCCCTTCGGCTACATCCCCGGCCGCGCCTACGGCGAGCGCGGTCACACGGTGCTGCTGGCCGACTTCGTCACCGCGACCGACGGCACCGGCCTCGTGCACACCGCCATCGCGTTCGGCGAGGACGACTTCCAGCTGGGCCAGCGCTACGGCCTGGAGGTCATCAACCCGGTGCGCGCGGACGGCACCTACGACGAGCGCATCGGCACCTACGCCGGGCGCTACGTCAAGGACGCCAACGACGACCTGATCGAGGACCTGCGCCGCCGCAACCACCTGCTGCGCGCCGAGGACTACGAGCACGCCTACCCGCACTGCTGGCGCTGCAGCACGCCGCTCATCTACTACGCCAAGCCGTCCTGGTACATCGCGACCTCGAAGATCCGCGATCGCCTGCTGGCCTCCAACGAGACGGTCAACTGGCACCCGCCGCACATCAAGCACGGGCGCTTCGGCGACTGGCTGGAGAACAACGTCGATTGGGCCCTCTCGCGTGAGCGCTACTGGGGCACGCCGCTGCCGGTGTGGCGCTCCGACGACGGCGAGGAGATCCACGTCATCGGCTCGTTCGACGAGCTCGAGGAGCTCAGCGGCGTCCGCCTGGAGGACCCGCACCGGCCGTACGTCGACGAGGTCACGTTCCCGTCGCCCAAGACGGGCAAGACGATGCGCCGCGTCCCCGAGGTCATCGACGTGTGGTTCGACTCGGGCGCGATGCCGTTCGCCCAGCACCACGCGCCGCTGGAGAACGAGGAGCGCTTCGAGGACCAGTTCCCCGCCGACTACATCTGCGAGGCCCTGGACCAGACGCGCGGCTGGTTCTACTCGCTGCTGGCCGTCTCGACGCTGCTGTTCGACCAGGCGCCGTACAAGAACGTCGTGTGCCTGGGGCTGATCCTCGACGAGGACGGCCAGAAGATGAGCAAGTCCAAGGGCAACATCGTGGTGCCCTGGGACGTGCTGGACGAGCACGGGGCCGACGCGTTCCGCTGGTACTTCTTCACCTCCAAGCAGCCGTGGGACGGCTACCGCTTCTCGGTCGACGCGATCGGCGATGGCGTGCGCGGCTTCCTGCGCCAGCTGTGGAACACCTACGCCTTCCTGGACCGCTACGCGCCCGAGCAGCACAGCGAGCCGACCGATCTGGACCGCTGGGCGCTGTCGCGGCTGGCGGCGACGGTCACCGAGGTCACCGAGCGCCTGGACGCCTACGACGCGACGACCGCGGGCCGCGCCATCGCGGCCTTCGTCGACGACCTCTCCAACTGGTACGTGCGCCGTTCGCGGCGGCGGTTCTGGAGCGGGGAGCAGGCGGCGTTCGACACGCTGCGCACCTGCCTGGTCACGGTCGCCCAGCTGCTCGCGCCGTTCACCCCGTTCGTCGCTGACGAGCTCTACGACGGGCTCGACGGCACCGAGCCGTCGGTCCACCTGACCGACTGGCCGATCGCCGGCGAGCGCGACGAGGCGCTGGAGGCGGCGATGGCCGTCGCCCGGGAGACCGTCCGCCTCGGCCTCTCGGCCCGCAAGCAGTCCAAGATGAAGGTGCGCCAGCCGCTGCGCGCCGCGGTGGTCGTCGCCGCCGGCAACGAGCGGGCCGCGATCGAGCGCCTGGCCGACGTCGTCGCCGACGAGCTCAACGTCAAGGAGCTGCGCTTCGTCGACAACGCCGACGAGCTCGGCTCCTACGAGGTCAAGGCCAACTACCGCGTGCTCGGGCCCCGCTTCGGCAAGAACATGCCGCAGGTCGCCGCCGCGATCGCCGGCCTGGACCCCGCGCACGTGGCCACGGCCTTGCGTGAGGGCCGGCCGATCGGCATCGCCATCGACGGCAAGGACCACCAGCTCGCCGTCGAGGACCTGCTGCTGGCCATGCAGCCGCTGGAGGGCTACCAGCTGGAGCGCGAGGGCTCGCACGCCGTCGCGCTGGAGCTCGCGCTGGACCAGGAGCTGATCCTCGAGGGCTTCGCCCGCGAGGTCGTGCGCGCCGTGCAGGAGACGCGCAAGCGCGTCGGCCTGGAGGTCGAGGACCGCATCGTGCTGACGCTCGGCGGCGACGTCGACCTGCTCGAGGCGGCACGCGCCTTCGAGGCCTACGTGACCGGCGAGACGCTGGCCACCACGGTCTCCTACGACGGCGCCGAGCTGCCCGAGGCGGCGACGATCGAGGGCCGTGAGCTGCGCATCGGCGTGACGCGCGTCTGAGCGCGCGCTGACAGTACGTCATCCGTCCGAAACGGACGCGCCGGCGTCCGGACGCGTGTGGTCCGAACGCTGATCGGCCGACCGTTCCGAGCATGACCAAGCGCCTGCCACTTGGGCTCAAGCTCGCCGCCGGCTTCGCTGTTCTGGTTGCCCTGGTGGCCGCATGCAGCCTCCTCATCCAGTCCAACCTCTCCAACGTCGACCGCCACGCCACCGGCGTCGACACCCGTTCCGTGCCGTTCGACGCCCACCTGACCTCGGCCGCGACCGCGGCCAAGGCCGCCGCCAACGACGAGCGCGGCTTCCTGCTCACCGGCGAGCAGGAGTTCGCCGACGAGCTCGCGGGCCGTCACGAGACGGTCCTTGCCGAGCTCGCGGCCGCCAGCCGGGCGGCGCCGACCGCCTCCGCGCGCGCCGACATCGCCAAGGTCGTCGACGGCTACCGCGCGTGGACCACGGCCCTCGGTGCCGAGATCCAGCAGCACGCCGGTGACCCCAAGGGCGCGGTCGAGGCGGCGCTGGGCGCCAACCGCGACCTGCGCAAGGCCTACGAGGCCTCGATCGAGACCGCGCAGGAGCACGCGGCCAAGCAGGTCGACGGCGCCTTCACCGCGCTCGACGCCCAGGTGGCCGGCGCCCGGCGCCTGGTGTGGATCGTCCTCGGGCTGCTCGTCGCCGTCAGCGCGCTGCTCGCCCTGTTCATCCTGCGCACCGTGCGCGCCAGCGTCCGGCCCGTGCTGGCGCATCTGGCCCGCGTGCGCGACGAGGAGATCGAGGGGCTGCGCCGTGGGCTCGGCTCCGTCGCGGCCGGCGACCTGACCACCGAGGTGCGCGCCACCACGCCGCCGCTGGAGCGCCAGGCGTCCGACGACCTCGGCGCCGTCGCCGAGGCGGTCGAGGAGATCCGCCAGCGCTCGACCGAGTCGGTGCAGGCCTACAACGAGACCCGCGCCTCGCTGGCGGACATGATCGGCCGTGTGTCGTCGGCCGCCGGCAGCGTCGAGCACGCCTCGCGCGAGATGGCGAACACCTCCGACGAGACCGGTCGCGCGGTCAACGAGATCGCCGGCGCGGTCGGTGAGATGGCGCAGGGCGCCGAGCGCCAGGTGCGGATGATCGAGGACACGCGCGCGGAGGCGACCGCCACGCAGGCGGCCGTCGACAGCGCCCGCGAGGTCGCCCGGCAGGGTGCCGGTGCCGCCGAGCAGGCCACCGCGGCGATGGAGGGCGTGCGCGCCTCCTCCAGCGAGGTCAACGCGGCGATCCGCGCGCTGGCCGGCAAGTCCGGCGAGATCAGCGGCATCGCCCAGACGATCACCGCGATCGCCGAGCAGACCAACCTGCTGGCGCTCAACGCGGCCATCGAGGCCGCGCGTGCCGGCGACCAGGGCCGCGGGTTCGCGGTCGTCGCCGAGGAGGTCCGCAAGCTCGCCGAGGAGTCCCAGCAGGCCGCCGGCTCGATCGCGGGCATCATCGCCGAGATCCAAGCGGAGACCGCCCGCGCGGTCGAGGTCGTCGACGAGGGCGCGCGCCGCTCCGGCGAGGGCGCCGACGTCGTCGGCCAGGCCCACGCGGCCTTCCTGGCGATCACCGATGCGGTGGCCGGCGTGGAGCGCCGCATCGACGCCATCGTCGCCTCGACCGGTGAGGTGGCCGCGGTCGCCCAGCAGTCCTCGGCCTCGACCGAGCAGGTCTCGGCCTCGACCGAGGAGTCCAGCGCCTCGGCGCAGCAGATCGCGTCCACCGCGCAGGAGCTCGCCGCCAGCGCCCACGAGCTCACCGAGCTGGTCGGGCACTTCACGTTGACGCGCGGCTGAGCGCGGCAGCTGCGAAGCTGGCGGGGTGATCCCGCCAGCTTCGCCGAACACCTTCGCCGGCGCCGGTCTGGACCGGTGCTCGTGGCGGCGCACCGACGCCGCATGGCTGCGAGACGCCCTCGCCGATCCGTCGGCGCGGACGCTCGTCACCGTCCGGGGCGAGCTCGCCGTCGAGGACGGCGGCG
>JAOPZL010000139.1 GCA_025964175.1 Solirubrobacterales bacterium | reverse complement strand
GCGGGCCTGCTCGCCCGAGCGTGTCGCCTCCCCGAAGCGGACACGGCCTACGCGGAGGCGATCGCGGTGAGCGCGAACGCGGCGCAGCGCGCGGAGCTGTCATCGCTGCGCGCCGCCGCCCAGGGAGGTTGGGCGATCTGAGCACCGTCGTGGTGCCCAGATCGCCACATCCCGGCCGCCGCGTCAGTCGGAGGTGGGCCCGACGAGGCCGGCCCCCGCCAGCTCGCCCTCCTCCTCGCCCAGCAGCTCGGCGCGCGGATCGCGCGCGCCGCCGCGGGCGGGGAGGACCCAGGCGATCCCGGCCGCCGCGATGCAGATGGCGACCGCCACCCAGAGCACGAGCGTGTAGCCGCTCTCCGTCGGCAGGTGCTGACCGGACGGCGTGCGCCCCGCCAGGATCGAGGCGGCGAGCGCGCTGCCCAGCGAGAAGCCGACGTAGCGGACCACCTGGTAGAAGCCCATCGCGCTGCCCGTCTCGCTCTCGGGGACCGCGCCGACCACGAGCCCCGGGATCGCCGCGAACGTCGCTCCGAGGCCGACGCCGAGGATCGCCATCATCACGAAGGCCTGCCACAGCGCGGTGTGGAAGGTGGCGAAGAACGCGCCGGCAACGGCCACGACGAGACATCCGACGGGCAGCACGCCGCGCCGGCCGACGTGCGTCGTCAGCCACGGCAGCAGGCGGCTGGAGGTGACGCTGAAGATCGAGAACGGCACCAGCGAGAGCCCGGCGACGACGACCGACGCGCCGAATCCGTAGCCGGCGGCGCTCGGCGTCTGCACGTACTCGGTGACGCCCGACAGGTACATGTACATCGCGACGCCGAGGACGATCGCGCAGCCGTCGCCGGTCAGCACGGCCGGGTGGCGCAGCAGGCGCAGCTCGACGAGCGGCGCGGAGGTGCGCAGCTGCTGGACGATCCAGCCGCCGAGCACGACGAGCGCGAGGACGAGCAGGCCGAGCACCGCGGGCGAGGTCCAGCCCCACGCCGTGCCCTCGGCGATCGCCAGCAGCAGCGCGATCAGCCCGATGGCCAGCAGGACCGCGCCGGTGACGTCGAGCGCCGCGGCGGGCCGGCTGCGGCTGGACGGGACGACGAGGAAGACGCACAGGAGCGCGAGCGCGCTGACCAGCGCCCCGAACCAGAACGCGGCGTGCAGACCGAGGCCGTCGGCGATCAGCCCGCTGATCGGGTAGCCGGCGCCGACCCCGGCCGCGGCGCAGACCGACAGCAGCGCGATCGTCGACGGGACGCGCTCGCGCGGCAGGTGGTCGCGGGCGGCGGCCATCGTCAGCGGCACCAGGCCCAGGCCGACGCCCTGCAGCGAGCGGCCGGCGACGAGCACGCCGAGGCTCGGGGCGACGGCGGCGATCACGCCGCCGAGGGTCACGGCGGCCAGGCCGCCCAGCAGCGTCTCGCGCCGCCGCGGGCCGTCGCCGAGGCGGCCCATGATCGGGGCGCTCACCGCGCCGCAGAGCAGCGCGGCGGTCAGCGACCACTGGGCGCTGCTGAGCGGGACGTGCAGGTCGGTGGAGATGCTCGGGATGAGCGGCGCGCCGAGCGAGCTGATGACGGCGGCGACCATCGTGGTGAAGACGAGGACGGGCGCGAGCGCGGCCTGGCGGCGGACGGCGGTCATGCCACGCCCCCGCGGGCCTGCAGCGTCTCGACGAGGCGACCGAGCGTCTCGCTGGCGGCGGCGAGCTGGTTCAGTTCCTCGTCGGAGAGCTCCTGCACGGTGTCGCGCAGCAGCGCGCGGTACTGGGCGCGCGCGACCTGCAGCTGCTCGCGGCCCTCCGCCGACAGCGAGACGAGGACGACGCGGCCGTCGGTGGCCGAGCGCTCGCGGGCGACGAGGCCGCGGCCCTGGAGCCTGTCGACGAGCTGGGTCACCGTCGGCTGGGCCAGCGCCTCGGTCTCGGCCAGCTCGGTGATGCGGCGCGGCCCGTCGAGCAGCGTGCTGAGCAGCCCCGCCTCGGTGCGCGAGAGCGCCCGGTCGCCGGCGCGCAGCAGCAGCCTGGTGAGCCGCGAGGCGCGGGGCAGCAGCGTGACGGCGACGGCGTCGATCGCGTCGGCGCGGGAGGTGGTTCCAGCGGTCACATAGCGAAACTATATTGGACAGGGATACACATCGCTCAAGAACGACCGCGGCCCGGCGCCTCAGCCGCTGCGCGACCGCGTGGTCCAGATGGTCGGCAGCTGCCACACGAGCTCGCCCATCATCAGCCCGACGACGATCCCCAGCGAGCTGTTGGCCACCCGCTCCAGCGCGATGTCGTCGCCCTGGAAGTCGACGGCGCTGAGCATGAAGAGGACGGTCGGCGTGAGCAGCACAACGAGCCAGAAGTAGCTGCGGTGGTCCAGCGCGTAGAGGCCGAAGCCGGCGACCGCGGCGCACCCGATCAGCAGCCAGCCCTCGTCGGTGGCCAGGGTGATGAGGAGGATCACGGCCGCGCCGCCCAGCGTGCCGGCCGCGCGCTGGAGGACGCGCACGCGGGTCGCGTGCTCGCCGGGCTGGAGGATCGCCAGCGTGGTCAGCGCCACCCAGTAGCCGTGCTCGAGACCCAGCGCCGAGTACAGCAGGGTGCCCAGGCCGACGGCGAACGACAGCCGCGCCGCGTGGGCCCACAGCGCGCGGTCGCCCATCAGCCCGTCGCGGACGGCGACCAGCGAGTCGTGGACCACGCTCCCGTCGGACGCGGCCCCGCCCACCCCGCGCCGGGCGAGGACCATGAGCGCCAGCCCGGGGATGGCCCCGAGCAGGAAGTAGCCGAGCTGATCGCCGATGGGCGTGCTCGACGGTGGGAGCCCGGCCAGGATCACGAAGACCGCCGCGCTGGAGAAGCCCAACAGCGCGCCGCGCGGCCCGGCGGCGCGGGCGAAGGCCAGCGTGCCGACCCACACCAGGGTGACGAGCACGAGCGGGACGGTGTCCCCGGCCACGCCGAACCCCAGCAGCAGGGAGATGGCCGACAGCGAGGCCGACAGCGACCCCCACCACAGGCGCGAGCGCAGGCCCGCGCGCGGGACGCAGAGCGCGGTGTTGAGCCCGCCGATCGCCGCGGTGAAGCCGGCCATGGGATCGCCGAGCGCGATGCCCACGACGAGCGGCCCGACGGCGGCCAGCGCCCCGGCGATCCCGGAGTGCCAGTCGATCCCCTCGTCCTCGACGCGGAACGCCTCGCGGGCGATGTCGGCGGCAGCGCTCATCGCGGGCGAGTATGCCGGTCGGCGGGGCAGACGGACGGATAGCGTCCCCCGGGTGAGCCGGCCGTCACGCCTCCAGCCCTACGTCGGCATGGACGTCCGCGTCATCCATCTCGGCGTGGAGGAGCCGGGCTGCATCGAGGCGATCCGCGACGACGGGCGCACGCTCGTCGTCGGTGCGCGCACGTTCACGCTGCGCCGGCTCAACGGCCACTTCGTCCTCGAGGGCGAGCCGTACTACGGGACGAGGCTGCTGCTCTCGCGGCGCTGAGGCGTCTTTATGCAGCTCGTGCCCGATCCTCAGGCTCCCTTGAAGCGATCCACAGAAGACGTTGACGATCGCGTGGTGAGGTGGTCCCCATGCCCGCCCCACGCCCGCTCACCATCGCCGCCGTCACCGTCGCCTTCGCGGCCGGTGGTGGGATCGGCGCGGCCGCCATCGCGGCCAACGACGGCCCGACGACGAAGACGACGACGGTGACCACCCCCGCCACGTCCTCATCGGCCACGCTCGCCACCGCCGCCGCCGACACGACCACCTCCGCGAAGTCGCTCACGCAGCTCTACGGCGACGCCAAGCAGGGGGTCGTCGACATCAAGGTCAAGACGGCCAAGGGCGGCGCCGAAGGCTCCGGCTTCGTCATCGACTCCGACGGGCACATCGTCACCAACGACCACGTCATCGACGGCGCCACGAGCATCACCGTCACCTTCGCCGACAAGACCACGGCCACCGCCAAGCTCACCGGCGCCGACCCGTCCAGCGACCTGGCCGTCATCCAGGTCGACGCCGCCGCCGCCAAGCTGAGGCTCACCCCGCTGACCTTCGCCGACTCCTCGGGCGTGCAGGTCGGCCAGAGCGTCCTCGCCATCGGCTCTCCCTACGGGCTCGAGGGGACGCTGACGACCGGCATCGTCAGCGCGCTGGACCGCGCGATCCAGGCGCCCAACCACTACACGATCGCCGGCGCGATCCAGACCGACGCCGCGATCAACACCGGCAACTCGGGCGGCCCGCTGCTCAACGCCGACGGCAAGGTCGTCGGCATCAACGCCCAGATCGAGTCCAGCTCCGGCTCCAACGCCGGCATCGGCTTCGCGATCCCGTCCAACACGGTCCGCTCGGTCGCCCAGTCGCTGATCTCCGACGGCTCGGTCAAGCACGCCTACCTCGGCGTCCAGATCGCCAGCCCGGCGACCGGCACCGGCGCTCTGATCGGCACGGTCACGGCCGGCTCCCCCGGCGCCAGGGCCGGGCTGAAGGCCAAGGACGTCGTCACGCAGATCGACGGCAAGCCGATCACCGGTCCGGACGACCTGGCCGCGGCGGTCGCGTCCAAGCAGCCGGGTGACACGCTGACCCTGCTGGTCGAGCGCGGCGACGCGAGGTCCACGCTGAGGGTCACGCTCGGGTCGCACTGATCCCGCAGGCGGAGGCGCCTTGAAGATCTTTGCGTCCGCTGGACGGACGTTCGGTCACGGTTGCGCCGACCGTGGCCGATGAGGGGGATGTGGCGCCCCCAGCCCAACGAGTCTCGGCCGCCGGCCGCACGCTCGGCGACGCGCGCCGACTGCGCGCCCTGGAGAGCACCGGCCTCCTCGACACGCCGTCCGAGGCCTGCTTCGATCGCTGGACCCGGATGGCCGCGCGGCTGACGGGGGCCGAGGCCGCCATCCTGACTCTCGTCACCGACGATCGCGTGTTCGTCAAGAGCTACCAGCGCGCGGACGGTCGCGACGATGGCCTCCCCGGCTCCTCCGCGTCGCTGGAGGTCTCCCTCTGCCATCTCGCCGTCTCCACCGGCGTCGCGATGGTGCAGGAGGACGGCACGTCGCTGCCGCACGTCGGCGCGATCGTGAGCCTCCCGGTGCGCAGCGGCGATGGGGACGTGCTCGGCGCCTTCTGCACGTTCTCCAGCAAGCCGCGGGCCTGGAGCGAGGACGATCTCGAGACGCTGCGCGGGCTGGCCGCCGCGACGGAGTCCGAGCTGCGCCGCCGCATCGCCCGGGGCGCCACGCAGCGCCTGCGCGCCCTGCTGGACACCCACGACGACGCCCACCGCCTCATGACCGAGGGCGCGTCGCTGGACACGGTCCTCGACCAGATCGTCCGCGGCGTCCAGGCCCAGAGCGTCGGCATGGTGGGCTCGATCCTGCTGCTCGACGACGAACGCCGCCGGTTCGTGCACGCCGCCGCGCCCGATCTGCCGACCGCGTGGACGGACGCGATCGACGGCGTCGAGATCGGTCCGCGGGTCGGCTCGTGCGGCACCGCCGCGTTCACCGGGCGCGACCAGCTCGTCGCCGACGTGCGCGAGGACGCCCGCTGGACCGACTTCCAGGAGCTGGCCGTCTCCCACGGGCTCATCAGCTGCTGGTCGGTGCCGATGCGCGACGGCCACGGCGTCATCATCGGGACGTTCGCGCTCTACTCCCCCGGCCCGCGCATGGCATCGGGCGCGGAGGTCGACCTGCTGCACCAGGCCGGGCGGCTGGCGGCGATCGCCGTCGACCGCGACCGCGGCCTGGGCACGCTGCGCACGCTGGCCGAGCGCGACTCGCTCACCGGCCTGCCCAACCGCGAGCACCTCACGGCCGAGCTGCAGCGGCGCCTGGACGTCTGTGATGCACCCCTCGCCGTGCTGTTCTGCGACCTCGATCGCTTCAAGCTCATCAACGACTCCCTCGGCCACGCGGCCGGGGACGCGGTCCTGCGCGGCGTCGCGGCGCGGCTCACCGCGACCGCCCGCACCGGCGACGTCGTCGGGCGCCTGGGCGGCGACGAGTTCGTCATCGTCCTCGCCGGCGAGCAGGACGCCGCGGGCGCGCGCCAGGCCGCCGAGCGGCTGCTGGACGGGCTCGACGCCCCGCTCCCCGACGACCATGGCCGGCCGCACTCGGTCACCGCGTCGGTCGGCGTCGCGCTGGTCGGCGGACGCGGGATGAACCGCGCGGCGCTCGGCGGGGGCATCGGCAGGACCGACCGCGTCGACGCCTCCGAGGCGATCCGCCGCGCCGACAGCGCGATGTACGCCGCCAAGCGCGCGCGCCGTCCGATCGGCGTCTACGACTCGCACGAGGACCGCCAGCGCGCGGAGCGCCTCGTCATCGTCGACGCGCTCGCCCAAGCCGTGCGCAACGACGAGCTGCAGGTCGTCTACCAGCCGATCGTGGCCCTCGACGACGCCCGCACGATCGCCGTCGAGGCGCTCGCGCGCTGGCACCACCCGCATCTGGGCGACGTCCCGCCCGATCGCTTCATCCCGATCGCCGAGGAGCACGGCCTCATCGGCTCGATCGGCGGGTGGATCCTGGAGCGGGCGATCCGCGACACCGTCGCCTCCGACGACCCCGGCCTCTGCCTCAGCGTCAACGTCTCGACCATCGAGCTCACCGACGAGCGCCTCCCCGGCCGCGTCCTCGCGATGCTGGACGAGGTCGGGCTCGACCCGCAGCGGCTGCAGATCGAGATCACCGAGACCGCGCTGCTGGAGCACAGCGCGGTGACGCTCGGCGTGCTCGACGGCCTGCGGGCGGCGGGCATCGGCGTCGTGCTCGACGACTTCGGCACCGGCTGCTCGAGCCTGACCCACCTGCACGCGCTCCCGATCGACGGCTTCAAGATCGACCGCTCGTTCATCTCCGCCGCCACCAGCCCGCGCTCCCGGGCGCTGGCCGAGGGGCTGATCGCGCTCGGCACCGGCCTCGGCCTGACCGTGACCGCCGAGGGCATCGAGACCGCCGAGCAGGCCCGCTGGCTGGCCCGCCGCGGCTGCGCGCTGGGCCAGGGCTACCGCTTCGGCCGGCCCGTGCCGAGCGACGCGAGCCCCATCGTCAAGCGCTGACGACGCCGCGCGGGCGGGCCGGTCGCCCGATCCGCCACCATGGACTCGTGCGCGTCCTCGGCCTCGACGTCGGAACCACCGCGGTCAAGGCGATCGCGCTCTCGCCGGACGGAGACGTGCTCGCCCGGGCCCAGCGGCCCTACCCGCTCTCGATGCCACGGCCCGGCTGGGCCGAGCAGGACCCCGAGGACTGGTGGCGCGCGAGCCAGGAGGCGCTGGCCGAGGTGACCGACGGCGACGAGGTCGCGGGCATCGGGCTGTCGGGCCAGATGCACGGGCTCGTCGCGCTGGACGGCGCCGACCGCGTGATCCGCCCTGCGATCCTGTGGAACGACCAGCGCACGCAGGCCGAGTGCGACGAGATCGAGCGGCGGGTCGGGCGCGCACGGCTGATCGCGCTGACCGGCAACCGCGCGCTGACCGGCTTCACCGCCCCCAAGCTGCTGTGGCTGGCTCGCCACGAACCCGACGCCTACGCACGGATCGCCCACGTGCTGCTGCCCAAGGACTACGTGCGGCTGCGGCTGACCGGGGAGCACGCGACCGACGTCGCGGACGCCTCCGGGATGCTGCTGCTCGACGTCGCGGCGCGCGAGTGGAGCGACGAGGTGCTCGAGGCGCTGGAGGTGCCGCGGGAGTGGTTGGCGACGCTGCACGAGTCGGTGGAGGGCAGCGGGCGCACGCGCGACAGCGGCGTCGTGGTCGCCGCGGGAGCGGGGGATCAGGCCGCCGGGGCGCTCGGGGTGGGCGTCGTGCAACCGGGTCCGCTCTCGATCGTGCTCGGGACGTCGGGCGTCGTGTTCGCCTCGCTGGATGCCTTCGCCGCCGACCCCGACGCGCGCGTGCACGCCTTCTGCCACGCGGTGCCAAACCGCTGGTCGGCGATGGGGGTCATGCTGTCGGCCGCGGGCTCGCTGGCCTGGCTGCGCTCCGTCACCGGGAACGCGCCGTACGACGAGTTGCTCGCGGAGGCCGCGCGCTGGGAGCCCGGCGCCGACGGGCTCACCTTCCTGCCCTACCTCGCCGGTGAGCGCACCCCGCACGCCGACCCCGGCGCGCGCGGCTCGTTCACCGGGCTGTCGCTGCACCACGACCGTGGAGCCCTGGTGCGCGCCGTGCTCGAGGGCGTCGCCTGCGGGCTGCGCGACTGCCTCGATCTCGTCTCCGCGCTGGGCTCGCCCGACGTGCCGCCCACGCTGGGGCGGATCTCCGGCGGCGGCGCGCGCGGCGAGCTGTGGACGTCGATCGTGGCCAGCGTGCTCGGGCTGCCGCTGCAGCGGGTCGCCGTGGAGGAGGGCGCCGCCTACGGCGCCGCGCTGCTGGGCGGGGTGGCGGGCGGCGTGTGGGCCGATGCCGCCGAGGCGGTCGCGACCTGCGTGCGGCCGGGCGCGACCGTCGAGCCGGTCGCGGCCTGGATCCAGCCCTACCGCGAGCTTGCGCTGCGCTACCGCGCGCTGTACCCCGTCATCTCCCACCACGAAAGGCCCCCGGCATGACGAACCCTCGCTTCACCTTCGGCCTGTGGACGGTCGGCAACCCCGGGCGCGATCCGTTCGGCGAGCCGACCCGGGCCCCCGTGGACCCGATCGACACGATCGGGCGGCTGGGCGAGCTGGGCGCCTGGGGGATCTCGCTCCACGACGACGACCTCGTCCCCTTCGCCAGCTCCGTGGCCGAGCGCGACCGGATCGTGGCGCGGGCCGCCCAGGCCCTGCGCGATGCCGGGATGGGCGTCGGGATGGCGACGACGAACCTGTTCACCCATCCCGCCTTCAAGGACGGCGCGTTCACCTCCAACGACCGCCGCGTGCGGCGCGCGGCGATCGGGAAGGCGATGGCGGCGATCGACCTCGGCGCGGAGCTGGACGCGGAGAACTTCATCTTCTGGGGCGGGCGCGAGGGCGTCGAGGCGGCGGTGGCGAAGGACCCGCGCGACGCGCTGGACCGCTACCGCGAGGCGATCGACGTGCTCGCCGACTACAGCGTCGGGCAGGGCTACCGGATGCGGTTCGCGATCGAGCCCAAGCCCAACGAGCCGCGCGGGGACCTGTTCCTGCCGACCATCGGGCACGCGCTGCACTTCATCACCACGCTGGCGCGGCCGGAGCTGGTCGGGGTCAACCCGGAGGTCGCGCACGAGACGATGGCCGGCCTGTCGTTCCACCACGGGGTCGGGCAGGCGCTGTGGGCGGGCAAGCTCTTCCACATCGACCTCAACGGGCAGCGGATCGGACGCTACGACCAGGACTACCGGTTCGGCGCCGAGGACCTCAAGGAGGCGTTCCTGCTCGTGCGGCTGCTGCAGCGGGCCGGCTACGACGGGCCGCTGCACTTCGATGCGCATGCGTACCGCAACGCCGACGCGCAGGACGTCTGGGCGTTCGCCGCCGGGTGCATGTCGACCTACCGGACGCTCGCCGCGCGGGCGGCGGAGTTCGACGCCTCCGACGAGGTCGCCGCGGCGCTGGAGGCGGCGTCGACGCCGGAGCTGGCGCTCGCCTCGATCGGCTCCGACGACCGCCCGGACGACCTGAAGGCGCTCGTCGGAGAGCTCGACGGGCTCGCGCGGCGCGGGTACGCCAACGAGCGGCTCGACCAGCTGCTGGTCGACGTCCTGCTGGCGGCGCGTTGAGCGTCGGGCTCACCGCGGTCGGCGTGGTCGGGGCACTGCCGCTGCGCCACGAGCGGGTCGGCGTCGCCGAAGCGGCCTGATCCGGGAGACTGCCCGGGTGATGTCCACGATGCCGGTGACCTGCGTCGTCCTGTGGGCGCGCCCCCGCCCGCTCGCCGACGCGACGTTGGCCCTCCTCTCCGACGGCGAGCGCGAGCGCCTCCAGGAGCTGCGCCGGGAGCCCGACCGCGAGCGCTTCGCCACCGGCCGCCTGCTGGCCCGCGCGGCGATCGGCCAGCGCACCGCGACCGCGCCGAGCGACGTCCCCCTCGATGCGACCTGCCCGCGCTGCGGCCGCCAGCACGGCCGCGTCACCACGCCCGGGCTGCAGCTGTCGATCGCCCACTCGGGTGAGCGCGTCGTCGTCGCGCTGACCCGGGACGCGCCCATCGGCGTCGACGTCGAGTGCGGCGACAGCCTCGGCGGCGGCGACGGCAGCGCGCTGTGGGCGCAGGTGCTCTCCGCGACCGAGCGCGACGCGATCGCCGC
>JAOPZL010000091.1 GCA_025964175.1 Solirubrobacterales bacterium | reverse complement strand
CGAGAGCGGTGGACGGGGTCCGGCTCGATGGGCCGGATCTGGGCGGCTGCGCGACGGGGCATGTCTCTACTTCTTCTTGACGCCGTACTGCGAACGGGCCTTCTTGCGGTCGCTGACGCCAGCGGCGTCGAGCGTCCCACGGACGACCTTGTAGCGCACACCCGGAAGATCCTTGACGCGGCCACCACGCACGAGCACGACCGAGTGCTCCTGCAGGTTGTGGCCCTCACCCGGGATGTAGGCGGTGACCTCCATCGACCCGGCGATCCGGACGCGCGCCACCTTGCGCAGAGCCGAGTTCGGCTTCTTGGGCGTGGTGGTGTACACACGGGTGCAGACGCCACGACGCTGCGGGGCAGCCGTCTTCTTCTTGCGTCCCTTGCCCGACTTGAGGCCAGGGGTGGCGAGCTTCTTGGGCTTGGCCTTTCGGCCCTTACGGATCAGCTGGGAGGTCGTGGGCATGCGACGGAGAAGCGTAGCAGCGTCCGGAGCCCGTGCACGGCGGGCGGGTTGGGGGAACATGGCGATCATGACCTTCACTCCCGTCAACCCCCTCGAGCAGGTGCTGCTCGACGTCTCCGAGAGCGGGGAGCACGAGCAGTTCCTCGCTGCGCTCGCCGCCAACCCGGTGTTCGTTCCCGGGCAGGCGCCGCCGGCCGATGGGCAGGAGCACGAGCTCGGCGAGGGCGACGAGGTCGAGCTGCCCGTCTTCGAGCACGAGGGCACGCGCTTCGTGCCCGTCTTCACCTCTCTGGAGCAGCTGGAGATCGGCGCACCCGACGCGGCGAGCTACGTGCGCGCGAGCGGTGAGGACCTCGCCTCGATCTGGCCGGAGGGGCTCGCGCTGGCGATCAACCCGGGCGGCGAGCTGAGCGTCGCGATCCCCGAGGAGGACGTGCGCGCGCTGTCGGCGACGGAGCACATCCCCGCCGGGTCGGACCTGACGGTCGGCGCGCCCGCACAGGAGCCCGAGGAGCTGTGGGCGACGCTGCGCGCGTGGGCGGCGACCGTGCCGGCGCTGCGCTCGGCGCACCGCGCGCTCGTGCTCGTGCACGCGCCCGGGCGGGAGCCGCAGCTTGTCGTCGGGCTGGAGCTCGACGAGCGGGTGGACCCCGGGGCGGTGCTCAACGCGGGGGCCGAGGCGCTGGACGGCGCCGCGGCGTTCACGCTCTACGACCCCGACGGCGACGACCCGCTCAGCCAGTGGTGGCGCGAGAAGGGGTCGCCGCTGTACTCGCGTGCCCAGTAGCCGAGCCCGGTCGACGCGGTGGCCGCCCAGCTCGATGCGCCGCGCACCGACCTGAGCGGCCTCCCCTTCGTGTCGCGGTCCGAGCGCTAGGCGGCGGCCAGCGCGGCGTCGGGCGCCGTCGCCTCGACGCCGACGACCTCGGCCACCGGGGCGTAGGTGACCTTGCCGTCCCAGACGTTGAGCCCGGCGAGGAAGCCGGGGTCGCCGGCCAGCGCGCCCAGGCCCTGGTCGGCGAGGCGCACGAGGTACGGCATCGTCGCGTTGGTCAGCGCGTAGGTCGACGTCGTGGGGACCGCGCCCGGCATGTTCGCGACGCAGTAGTGGACGACGCCGTCGACGACGTAGGTCGGCTCGGCGTGCGTCGTCGGACGGGACGTCTCGAAGCAGCCGCCCTGGTCGATGGAGACGTCGACGAGCACGGAGCCCGGCTTCATCAGCTTGAGCTGGTCGCGCGTGATGACGTGCGGTGCCTTCGCGCCGTGGACGAGGACGGCGCCGACCACGAGGTCGACGTCGGGGAGCCGCTGCTCGATCTCCAGCGTCGAGGCGAAGCAGGTGGAGGCACGGCCGTTCAGCAGCACCTCGAGCTCGCGCAGGCGATCGATCGAGCGGTCGTAGACGTAGGTCTCGGCGCCGAGGCCGATGGCGATCTCCGCCGCGTTCTGGCCGACCACGCCGCCGCCGATGACCATGACCTTGCCCGCGGCGACGCCGGGGACGCCGCCGAGCAGGACGCCACGGCCGCCGAGCGGGCGCTGGAGCATGAAGGCGCCTGACTGGGTGGCGATCTTGCCCGCCACCTCGCTCATCGGGGCCAGCAGCGGGAGGCGCCCGCGCGTGTCCTCGACCGTCTCGTAGGCGATGCATGTCGCGCCCGTGTCCATGAGGCCGCGGGTCAGCTCGACGTCGGCGGCGAGGTGGAGGTAGGTGAAGAGCGTGTGGTGCGGGCGCAGGCGCTGCACCTCGACCGGCTGGGGCTCCTTGACCTTGACGATCAGGTTCGCCTGCTCGAAGACGGCCTCGGCGTCGGGGACGATCCGGGCGCCCTGCTCGATGTAGGCGTCATCGGTGATCGCCGAGCCCTCGCCGGCCCCGGCCTGGACGATGACCTCATGACCATGATCGGTCAGCTCGCGCACCCCCGACGGCGTCAGCGCGACGCGGTACTCATGGGTCTTGATCTCCGTGGGAACGCCGATGATGGTCATCGCGTCATCATTCCTCCGCAGGCCATGGTTGTCATCGAAAGTGAGAAGAGACCGTGAGATCGATCGTCCTCGACGAGATCGACCGACAGATCCTCAGCGAGCTGATCCGAAATGGACGCGCCACCTACACGCAGCTCGGCGAGCTCGCCGGGTTGAGCCCGCACGCCGTGGGGCCGCGCGTGCGCCGGCTCGTCGAGGCGGGCGTCATCACCGGCTTCATCGCGACCGTCGACTTCGGCGCGATCGGCCGCGGGCTGGAGGCGCTGATCGACATCCGCCTGACCTCCACGGCGGACCCCGACCGCTTCGAGCAGGCGGTCGCGCTCGTCCCGTCGGTCCGCGAGCTGACCTTCCTCACCGGCCGGTTCGACTACCAGGTGCGCGCGTCGTGCATCGATGCCGACGACCTCGACCACACCGTGCGCGCGCTGCGCCGCGGCGGCGCGGCGGTGACCGAGACGCGGATCGTCATGCGCTCGCGGCCGTTCCGCCGGACGGTGGAGGAGGAGGCGGAGCCGGCGGGCGGCGCCGGCGCGAGCGCGAGCGCCGCGGCGCGACGTGAGTCCGAGCCGCCGCGGATGCCCTAGCCCGAGACCTCGCGCCCCCGCAGCGCGAGCCAGAACTCGATCCGGTCGCGCGCCGAGGAGAGGTCGCGGCCGGTCAGCTCCTCGATGCGGCGCACGCGGTAGCGCAGCGTGTGGCGGTGGCAGAAGAGCTGGCGGGCCGCCGCCTCCCACTGGCCGTTGCACTCGATGAACGCCTCGAGCGAGCGCAGCAGCTCCCCGCCGTAGCTGCCCTCGCCGTCCTCGAGCGGGCCGAGCAGCGAGTCGCAGTAGAGGCGCAGGGCGTCGCTGTCCTGGAGCGAGAGCAGCAGCTGGAAGGAGCCGAGGTCGCGGTAGGTGGCGACGGTCGTCGTCGTCGCGTCCCCGCTCGCTCCTCCCCCGCCCCCGAGTCCGCGCGCCTCGAGCGCCCAGCGTGCCTCGTGGTAGGCGCGGCGCGTCTCGCCCGCCTCGACCGCGCGACCGGCGCCGATGCGCACGGCCGCGTCGGCGCCCAGCGCCTCGACGACGCGCGCGAGCACACGCCGGCCCAGCTCGAACAACTCGTCCGGCGGGTACCCGGGCACCAGCGCGCACGAGAGCGCTCCGGTCCGGGCGACGAGCCCCGCGACGGACTCGCCGCGCAGCGCCGCGTCCAGCGCGTCCTCCAGCCGCTCGCCGGGCGCGGCGGAGGTCATCGCGAGCGCGGCCACCCGCCGGTGCAGGCCGAACGGCTCCAGCCGCCGGGCCAGCTCACCCCCGCGCAGCTCTCCCCCGGCCAGCTGGTTGAGCACGTCGCCGGCCAGCCGGCGCTCGGTCGTCCCCGCGACGCGCCGGCGCAGCAGCTCGAGCGCGACGATGGTCACGGCCTGGTGCAGGAGGAGCCGGTCGAACTCGTCCAGTGTCCCGCCGTCCTTGACCGCGACCAGCCACGCCTGCGGCACGGCCGACGGCCGCCGCCCGGGCTCGGAGGCCGCGCCCACCGGCAGCGCCAGCGCACGCCCGGCGAGCTCCGGGTCGTCGGGCGCGAACACCTCCGCGAGCCCGGCTCGTGCGTGCGCGTTGAGCTCCGCCGACAGCGCCTCGATGGCCGGGTCGTCGACGGCGAGGCGGAAGGCGCGGTTGGCCAGCGGCTGGCCGCGCCCGTCGAAGATGAGCACCGCGGCGCCCAGCAGCGAGGCGAGCGTGCTGGCGATCGCCTCCAGGCCGCGCTCGGCGAGGACGATCCGCTGCAGCCGCTCCTGCGCGGCGATCGACCGGCGCAGGACGGCGTAGTTCTCGTTGACCAGCGTGGTGAACGCCCGCTCGGTGACCGCGATGAACGGCATCTCGTGCGGCACCTCGAAGACCGGGAACGACCGCTCGCGCGCGGCCTTCAGCAGCGCGTGCGGGATGGTCGGGTGGTTCACCTCGACACCGAACCCGAGGCCCGCGATCCCGTGGTCGGCCAGGCGCGCGACGAACGCGCGCTGGTCCTCGGCCTCCTCGAGCCCCATTCCCGTGCAGAGCAGCAGCTCGCCGCCCGACAGCCACGGCGTCGGGTCGCGCTCCTCGGAGATGTGGACCCAGCGCACCGGGGCGTCGGCGGCGTCCTCACCGCACAGCAGCTCCAGGCCGAGGTCGCGGACCAGCTCGCGGACGGTCAGCATCGGCGTCGGCCCCGTCAGCGGCGGCGCTGCTGCACGCGGGTCCACGCCTCTTCCAGCGTGGGCCGCAGGACCGACTCGATCTCCTCGAACTCCGCCGGTCCGGCGATGAGCGGCGGGCTGAGCTGGATGACCGGATCGCCGCGATCGTCGGACCGGCAGATCAGGCCGCGGCGGAAGAGCTCGCCCGACAGGAAGCCGCGCAGCAGCCACTCCGACTCCTCGTCGTCGAAGGACTCCTTCGTCTCGCGGTCCTTGACGAGCTCGATCGCGTGGAAGTAGCCGGCGCCCCGCACGTCGCCGACGATCGGGATGTCGCGCAGGGAGTCGAGCATCGCCACGAAGTCGGCCTCATGGGTGCGGACGTTGTCGAGGATCCCCTCCTGCTCGAACACGTCGATGTTGGCCAGCGCGACCGCGCAGGCGATCGGGTGCCCGGCGAAGGTGAAGCCGTGCGTGAAGGAGTTGTGGCCCTCGAGGAACGGCTCGGCGATCCTGTCGGAGAAGATCATCGCGCCGAGCGGCGCGTAGGCCGACGTGATGCCCTTGGCCGTCGTGATGATGTCCGGCTGGTAGCCGTAGCGCTGGGCGCCGAACCACTCGCCGAGGCGGCCCCACGAGCAGATGACCTCGTCGGAGATCAGCAGGACGTCGAACTCGTCGCAGATCTCGCGCACGCGCTGCCAGTAGCCGTCGGGCGGGGTGAAGCAACCGCCCGCGTTCTGGACCGGCTCCATGATCACCGCGGCGACGGTCTCGGGGCCCTCGAAGAGGATCCGCTCGCGGATCGACTCGGCCAGGGTCTCGGCACCGTAGCCCGGCTTGAGCCGGTACTGGTTCGTGTTGGGGACGTGGCAGCCGCCGGGCGTGAACGGCTCGAACGGCTGACGCAGCGCGGTGATGCCGGTCGCGGCGAGCGCCCCCAGGGTCGTGCCGTGGTAGGCGACCTCGCGGGCGATGAGCTTCGTCTTGTTCGGGTTGCCGGTCAGCTTGTGGTACTGCCGCACGAGCTTGATCGCCGACTCCACCGCCTCGCCGCCGCCGCTGGTGAAGAAGACGCGGTTGAGATCACCGGGCGCCAGGTCGGCCACGCGCGCGGCGAGCTCGATGGCGGGCGGGTGGGCGTAGGACCAGTTCGTGAAGAAGCCGAGGTCCTTCGCCTGGTCGGCTCCGGCCTGCGCGACGTCGGCGCGGCCGTGGCCGATGTTCACGCAGAACAGCGAGCTGAGGCCGTCGAAGTACTTGTTGCCGTGCTCGTCCCAGACGTGGCAGCCCTCGCCGCGGACGATGACCGGGATCTCGTGCTGCTCGTCGTAGCCGCCCATCCGGCTGAAGTGCATCCACAGGTGATCGCGCGCCTGGGCCTGGAGCGGCGACTGCTGCGGGGACTGCTGGGGCGGGACGTCCGTGGCGGCCATGATGTGGGTCGTGTTCTCCAATGCGGCGTATGGGGCTGCGCTGAGCAACCCACATCCTACGGAATGGACGGCGAGGACCCGCCACTTCGGCCAAGCGAGCATGGTGGTCTTGTCTTTCCCGGCGCAGCGGTGGCGTTCGTGAAGAAATGCACGTCCCGGCGCGCGCCGGGCGCGTCGCACCACCCCGACGTGGTTCCGTGAGCCGATGGACGCTTCCACGGAGTTCGCCGTCACCACCGCCCGGTCTCCAGCCGACCGGGCTCGAGGGCTCGCACGT
The DNA here is from genome assembly GCA_025964175.1 of Solirubrobacterales bacterium. GTDB lineage: Bacteria > Actinomycetota > Thermoleophilia > Solirubrobacterales > Solirubrobacteraceae > Capillimicrobium. The sequence continues at coordinate 4,875 of JAOPZL010000091.1, read as the reverse complement.
CGGGATGCCCTGCCCGCGCGCGAGGCGCTGCTGATCCCACGCTGCCGCTCGGTCCACACGTTCGGCATGCGCTTCGCGCTGGACCTCGTGTGGCTGGGGCGCGACGGCGGAGTGGTGCGGGTCGATCGCTCGGTGTCCCCGCGCCGTGTGCGCACGTGCCTGCGGGCCCGATCGGTCGTCGAGCTCGGGGCCGGGCGGGCGGAGGCGTTCCTCGCCGCGGGGCCGGCGTGAGGGGGCTCGGTGCCGCCGCGGGCTTCGGCGTGGGCCTCGATCCCGACGTCGTGCTGGGCGCGGTCGTCGTCGTGGTCTGTGCCGTCGCTGCGCGCGTCGACCTGCAGCGGCGGGTCATCCCGAATCGGCTGACCGCGGCGGGCGCGGTCGCCGCCGTGGCGGCCGGGGCGGCGCTGGACCCCGCCGGTGAGCTGGCGCGCGTGGGCTGGGGGGCGGGCGCCGGAGGCGTCCTGCTGGCGGCGGCGCTGGTCAACCCGGCCGGGATGGGGATCGGCGACGCCAAGCTCGTCGCGGTCATCGGCCTGTGCCTCGGGCCGGCGGTGCTCATCGCCGTGCTCGTGGCCTTCGGGTTGGGCGCGCTCTACGGGCTGTGTGTGCTCGTCCGCCACGGGCTGCGAGCGGCGCGCGCAGCGACGATGGCGTTCGCCCCGTGCCTCGCGGCGGGGGCATTGACGGGAACGGTCCTCGTGGCGCTCTGAGCTGCGGGCGCGGTCACGCCGGCGCGAACGACCCGCTGACGACCTCGCCCGTCGGCTCGTACGTCCCGATCACGACCTCGGTCGTGGTGACCGTGCTGTCGACCCGGTATGCGCCGCGAGCCGACTCAGGCCGCGGCGGCGGAGCCGGCCGCAGCCGAGTCGACCCGCGCCGCCCGGACCGGTCCCGGCGTCAGCGCCGCCGCCACGATCACGAGGACGAAGGCCAGGCTCTGGAGGATGATGCCGAAGGCATCGCCCGGGAGCGGATCGTCGAAGACGAGGATGCCGCCGGCGATGCCGGCGATGTTCGCCGCGGTGCCGGTGATGGCGATGACGGGGACGGCCTCGCCGTTCTGCAGCCCGCGAGCCGACGCGTAGAACGCGGTGATCGAGGCGATGATCGCGACCATCATCCAGGGCGAGACGAGGCCGAGGAGGCCGTCCATCCCGACGAGGCCGGTCAGCGCCTTGATCGCGACGTCGGAGACGCCGAAGAGGAGGCCGGCGGCGGCGCCGAGCGCCAGGCCGTGGTGCTCGTCGCGGACGGCGACCATCCGCGGTCCGGCGATGAGCAGCCCGCCGAGGCCGAGCAGGCCGCCCTCGAAGGCGGTCATCGCGACCAGCGAGTAGCTGGAGTGGTTGCCGTGGATGGCCGGCTGCGTCAGCGCGATGAGGCCGAGACCGATCGCCATGGCGGCGAGGCCGCACCACTGACGGCGGCCGACCTGGAAGCCGAAGAGCCGGTCGGCCATGACGGCGAGGAGCACGAGCCCACCGGCCAGGACCACCTGGACGATCGAGAGTGGCGCCAGCGCCATCGCGGCGACGTGGAAGACCCACCCGACGACCGCGACGCCCATGCCGAGCGCGAACCACGGCGACTTGAACAGCGAGGCCGCCGACGCCAGCGGATGGCGGATGTCGACCGGCGCCGCCGCACACGCACCACGGTGCTTGTACAGGAAGGCCAGGTTGGTGGCGAAGGCGCACAGAAGCGCGAAGAGGATGCCGAGAGATTGGGTGCTCATGCGTAAGAGAACAACGCCGCGGGGAGTGGAAAAGCGCGGTGCGGGGACTCGATATGAAGATCGGCCGCTACGGCGACAACCTTGATGCCCCCAACGAATTGGCACCATAGCGATGCTGGACGAACACAACCGCCGAATGGTCGATTTGTGACAGATTCGCTGCAAACATCGGACAAACCGTTGTTGTTCATCGACATCGACGGCGTCGTGAGCCTCTTCGGCTTCGCACAGACGTCCACGCCTGCCCGCTGCAGCTGGCACCAGGTGGACGGCATCGTCCATCTCCTTTCGCACGAGGCGGCCGAGAACCTGCTCGCCCTGACCGAGCGGTTCGAGCCGATCTGGTGCACGGGCTGGAAGGACCGCGCCAACGAGCACCTGCCCCACGTGCTGGGGCTGGGCCCGTATCCGTTCCTCACCTTCGGCGACAGCCCCGACCACTGGAAGCTCGCCGCGGTCCAGGCGCACGCGGGCGACCGGCCGCTGGCCTGGATCGACGACGACCTCAACGACGCCGTCCGCGCCTGGGCGGCGTCACGCGGCGCGCCGACGCTGCTGGTCGAGACCGAGCCGGCCTGCGGCCTGACCGCCGAGCTCACAGCCGGTCTGCGCGACTGGGCGGCCGGGCTCGACGGCTGACCCTCCGCAACGACGAAGGGCGGCCCGTGGGCCGCCCTTCGGTACTGCTCCGTTCGGTCTCGCCGAGCGGCTACATCCGGTGCTGCCTAGCGGTCGTCGCCGTCCGCCGGCACGTCCAGGTCGGCGAGCTCCTCGGCGAAGCCGGGGTCGGTGCCCCCGCCGTTGCCGATCTCGCCCAGCGACGCCAGCTCCTGGTCGTCGAACCCGAACCCGCCGAGCCCGTCGCCACCGAGGCCGAGCTCGGCCGCGATGTCGTCGGAGTCCAGCAGCCCGACCTCGTCGGCGCGGGGCAGCGGCTCCGTCGGCTCGATCTCGATCCGGCGGTAGCGCTTGAGCCCGGTGGCCGCCGGGATCAGCTTGCCGATGATCACGTTCTCCTTGAGACCGTTGAGGCGATCGATCTTGCCCTCGAGCGCCGCGTCGGTCAGGACCTTGGTCGTCTCCTGGAAGGAGGCGGCCGACAGGAACGAGTCCGTGTTCAGCGAGGCCTTCGTGATGCCGAGGATGATCTCCTCGAACTGGGCGGTCTCGCCACCGGCAGCCTTCACCGCGTCGTTCGCGCGACCGAAGTCGTAGCGATCGATGAACGCGCCCGGCAGGTACTCGGTGTCGCCCTTCTGGTCGACGCGCACCTTCTTGAGCATCTGACGCACGATCAGCTCGATGTGCTTGTCGTTGATGTCCACGCCCTGGGACTTGTAGACGACCTGCACCTCCTTGACGAGGTACTGCTCGGTCGCCGTACGGCCCTGGATGCGGAGCACGTCGTGCGGGTACAGCGAACCCTCGTTGAGCTGGTGGCCCTTCTCGATCGTCTGGCCGTCCTCGACGAAGACGCGCGTCCGGCGCGGGAACGTGTACTTGTGCTCCTCGCCGGCGTCGTCGGTGACGTGGACGGTGATCGCCTTGTCGGTCTCCTCGATGGCGACCGTGCCGTCGACCTCGCTGATCTGCGCGAGACCCTTCGGCTTGCGAGCCTCGAACAGCTCCACGACGCGCGGGAGGCCGTGCGTGATGTCCGCGCCGGCGACGCCGCCGGTGTGGAACGTCCGCATGGTCAGCTGCGTGCCGGGCTCGCCGATCGACTGCGCGGCGATGATGCCGACCGCGTCACCGATCTGGGCGGGCTTGCCGGACGCCATCGAGCGGCCGTAGCACGCCTGGCAGACGCCGGACGTGGCCTCGCACTTGAGCACCGACCGCACGGGGAGACGCGGGTTGATGCCCTTGTCGTCGTAGTCGGCGCGGTAGGCCGCGGTGATCGTGTCCCACTCCGCGCGACCGATCTCGACGCCCTTGGCGACGAGGACGGCCTTGCCGTCGGGGCCGGTGATGTCCACCGGGGCGATGCGGCCGACGAGGTTGTCGTTGGCCTCCCCGCCGTCGTTGAACGCCAGCAGCGAGATCGAGGCCTCGGTGCCGCAGTCGAGCTCGCGGATGATGACGTCCTGCGAGACGTCGACCAGGCGACGGGTGAGGTAGCCCGAGTCGGCGGTGCGCAGCGCGGTGTCGGCAAGACCCTTGCGGGCACCGTGCGTCGAGATGAAGTACTCGAGGACGGTGAGCCCCTCGCGGAAGTTCGTCTTGATCGGACGGGGGATGATCTCGCCCTTGGGGTTGGCGACGAGACCACGCATACCGGCGATCTGACGGACCTGCATCATGTTCCCTCGGGCGCCCGAGTGGACCATCATCCAGACCGGGTTGTCGACGGGGAAGTTCTTCTCCATCGCCTTGGCGACCTCGTTGGTCGCCTTGGTCCAGATCTCGATGAGCTCCTGACGACGCTCCTCGACGGTGATGACGCCGCGGGCGTACTGCTTCTCGACCTTCTCGGCGTCGCTCTCGTGCCGCTCGAGGATCTCGGCCTTCTCCGGCGGCGTCACGACGTCCTCGATGGAGATCGTCACACCGGACCGCGTGGCCCAGTGGAAACCGGTCTCCTTGAGGGCGTCGAGGGTCGCAGCGACCTGCACCTTGGGGTAGCGCTCGGCGAGGTCGTTGACGATGGCCCCCAGCTCGCGCTTGGTGACCGCGAGGTCGACGAACGGGTAGTCGACCGGCAGCGTCTCGTTGAACAGCGCGCGGCCGAGAGTGGTCTCGACCCGCAGGACCGAACCCTCCTCGACCTCGACGCCCGTCGACGGGACCTGGTCGCGCAGCCGCAGCTGGACCTTGGCCTGCAGGTCGAGCTCCTTGGCGTCGAAGGCCATAACGGCCTCGCCCACCGACGAGAAGACCCGGCCCTCGCCCTTGACGCCGTCCTTCTGCGTCGTCAGGTGGTAGATGCCGAGCACCATGTCCTGCGTCGGCGAGGTGATCGGGCGGCCGTTGGCCGGCGACAGGATGTTGTTGGAGGACAGCATCAGGATGCGCGCCTCCGCCTGCGCCTCGGCGGACAGCGGCAGGTGCACGGCCATCTGGTCGCCGTCGAAGTCGGCGTTGAACGCCGTGCAGACGAGCGGGTGGATCTGGATGGCCTTGCCCTCGACCAGCTG
>JAOPZL010000052.1 GCA_025964175.1 Solirubrobacterales bacterium | reverse complement strand
GCCGGTGCTGCTCGTCAACGGCGAGCTGGACGGCCTCTTCACGCCGGCCGCCGCCGCGGCGCTGGCCGCGCGGTTGCCCCGCACCCGAACGGTCGTCGCGGACGGCGCCGGCCACACCCTGCACATGGAGCAGCCCGGCTGGTTCAACCGGCTGGTCACCGACTTCGTCACCGAGGAGACCGCATGAGCATCGACACGATCGGCACGATCGACGCGCTCGAGGCCGCCGAGCCCTACCCCGGGATCCGCCGCCGCGAGCTGCACGGCGAGGGCGCCAGCATCTACTGGTACGACTTCGAGCCGGGCGCCGCCTTCCCGCTGCACCGCCACCACCAGGAGCAGATCACCGTCGTCGAGCAGGGCATGGTGACGATGCGCACCGGTCGCAGCGACGCGCACCAGCTGGGCGCCGACTCCTGGACGGTCACCGACCGCCACGTCGAGCACGGCATCACCGCGGGCCCCGAGGGCGCGCGGATCATGATCGTCCTCACGCCGCGGCGTGCGACGGACGAGACGGTCGAGGTGCTGGCATGACCACGGCGCCGGCAGCACCGATGGAGCTCGGCTACTTCACGATGCCGCTGCACCCGCCGGAGCGCGACTACGCCCAGACCCTGCGCGAGGACCGTGAGGCGATCATCCTCGCCGACCGCCTCGGCTACACCGAGGCGTACGTCGGCGAGCACGTGACCGACACCGCGGAGACCGTGACCGACTGCGTCGCCTTCCTCTGCAGCCTCGTCTCCGACACCAAGCAGATCCGCCTGGGAACGGGCACGGTGAACCTGCCCAACAGCCATCCCGCGCACGTCGCGGCGAAGGTCGCGATGCTCGACAACCTGCTCGAGGGCCGCTGCAACTTCGGGGTCAGCCCGGGCGGACTCGCCTCGGACTGGGAGATGTTCGGCACGCTGAAGTCCGACCGCCGCGCGATGTTCCAGGAGGCGATGGACCACATCCTCGCCATCTGGGCGGCCGACGGCCCGATCGACCGGCCGGGGGAGCACTGGTCGCTGTCGACGACGAAGACGGCGATCCCGAACATCGGCCAGGGCCTGATGGTCAAGCCGTTCCAGAAGCCGCATCCGCCGGTGATGGTCACCGCGGCCGAGCCGTACTCCAAGTCGGTGGTCAACGCCGCCCATCACGGCTGGCACATCATCTCCGCCAACTTCCTGCTGCCCGAGTGGGTGCGCTCGCACTGGGACGCGTACGCCGAGGCGTGCGCGTCCGACGGGCGCACGGCGGACCCGGCGCAGTGGCGGGTGGCGCGCTCGATCTTCGTAGCCGAGGACGCCGATGTCGCGCGCGAGTACGCGTTCGGAGCCCAGAGCCCGTACCGCTTCTACTACGACCAGCTCGGCTTCAAGCTGATCAAGGCGGGACGGGCGAACCTGTTCAAGCACGACGACGCCCAGCCCGACGACACGATCACGACCGACTACCTGCTCGACGAGCTGGTCATCGCGGGGACGCCGGAGCAGGTCGCCGACCAGCTGCAGGCGTTCGGCGAGACGGTCGGGCCGTTCGGGACGCTGCTGTACTGCGGGATGGACCTCGTCGACCCGGTGCTGGGGCGCCAGTCGATGGCGCTGATGGCACAGCGGGTGATGCCGGAGCTGAACCGGCGCCTCGGCACCGACGCACCGGCCGTCGCGGCGGCCTCGGTGACTGCTGGTTGACAATCCGTTAAGTTGCGCTTTACGGCCACCACGGAGAGACACCGCATGCACCACGTCACCCGCTTCGATCCCGCGAGCCTCGTCGCGCCCGCGCGCGAGAACGGCCACGCCACCGGCTACCGGCGCGTGTCCCACATCAACCGCGAGATCGGCGCCACGCACACGGAGTTCGGGACCTGCGAGCTCGCCGCCGGCGGCTCGCTGGACCCGCACGTCCACTCCTACGAGGAGCTCGTCTACCTCGTCGCTGGCGAAGCGGTGCTGACCGTCGACGGGCAGTCGCGCGTGATGGGGCCCGACGACTGCGCCTACATCGGCGTCGGGGCGACCCACGCGTGGCACAACGGGGGAGGCGAGCCGTGCCGCTGGATCGACCTCGTCACCCCGCAACCGCGCACCGCGGACCAGCCGCCCGACACCTTCTTCGTCGGTGGCAGCGCCCCCACGTCCGGCGCCGCGCTGGACATCCGCGACCCGCGCCAGCGGATCGGCGCGCGCTGGACTGCGGGGCAGATGGACCTCGACCTGCTCAAGCGGTCCGCCCCGGCCGACGCGCCCGCGGTCTCGTCGTCGATGTCGTCGGCACTTCTGGCCTACAGCGGCATCGCGGTGAAGATGCTCGTCGACGAGCGCCACGGCGCGGCGCTGGGCAACCTCTTCATGGTCGACTACCAGCCCGACGTCGTCCTGCACCCCCACGATCACCCGATCGAGGAGGCCTTCTACATGCTGGAGGGCGAGGTCGTCTTCATCGCCGACGGCGAGGAGTACGTCCTGGGCGTGGGCGACGTGGCCTACGCGGCGGTCGGCTGCATCCACGCGTTCCAGAACCGGTCGGGCGCCGGGTGCCGCTGGCTGGAGACGCGCGCGCCGTTCCCGCCGCTGCGCCACGGCTACCGCTTCGAGCGCGACTGGGACTACCTCGGCACGCTGCTGGCGGGCGAGGGCTGACCGTGCGGGCCGCCGTCTACCACGGGCAGCGCGACGTCCGCGTGGAGTCCTTCCCGGAGCCGAGCGCCACCCTGGCGCCCGACGCGGTGCGGCTGCGCGTGACGCGCGTCGCGCTGTGCGGCACCGACGCGGGCGAGTACGCCCACGGCCCGCGCATGATCCCGCTGACCCGCCGCCATCCCGGCAGCGGCCACCTCGGCCCGACCGTGCTCGGGCACGAGGTGCTGGGCGAGATCATCGGCGTGGGGGCGGGGGTGGAGTCCGACGCGCTCGCCTCCGGCACGCGCGTCGTGCTCGGCGCAGGCGTGTGGTGCGGGAGCTGCGCCTGGTGCGTGGCCGGGCGCACGAACCTCTGCGAGCGCTCCTACACGCTCGGCCTCTCGACCCACGGCGGCCTGACCGAGCTGCTGGACGCACCGGCCGCGATGTGCCGCGTCGTGCCCGAGGGCTGCGCAGACGACGCGGCGGCGATGGCGCAGCCGCTCGCGGTCGCCCTGCACGCCGTGCGCCGCGCGCAGGTCGATCGCGGCGACGCCGTGGTGCTGATCGGCGCGGGCGGCATCGGCCTGTTCGTGCTGGCGGGCCTGGTCGCGCGCGGGGCGCACGTGGTGGCGATCGACGTCGACCCGGAGCGACTGGCGGCAGCGACGCGCATGGGCGCCGCGGCGGCCCTGGACGCGCGGGGAGATGGCGAGCTCGAGGAGGCGGCGTTCGCCGCGCTGGGCGGCCGCGCCGCCGACGTGGTCGTCGAGGCCTCCGGGGCTCCGTCCTCGCCCGCGCTGGCGCAGCGGCTCGTCGCTCGCGGCGGGCGGATCATGCTCGTCGGGCTGCAGGCCCAGCCGCGCGAGCTGGACCTCCACGACCTCGTCCTGCGCGAGGTCGACGTCCTGACCTCCGTCGCCCACGTGTGCGGCAGCGACCTCCCCGAGGCGCTCTCGCTTCTCGCCGACGGCCGGCTGGCCGCCGAGGCGCTGGACCGCGTCATCCCCCTGGAGGCGATCGTCGACGAGGGCCTGGAGCCGCTGGCCGCGGGCCGCGTCGGCGGGAAGATCGTGGTGGCGCCGTGCGAGTGAAAGGCTTCGCCCCGGGGGCTCGCCTTCCAGGCGCGAACTCGCCTGCGGCTCCTTCCCGCGGTCGCCGAGACGCTCCTTCTCGCGGTCGCCGAGACCGTGCGCCGGCCCCGCGCGCGGGTTCAGACGCCGTTGTTGGACGCCTCGGCCAGCGCCGGGTCGTCGAACAGCGGCTTGCGCGGGTCGCTCTGGCGGCGGCCGACCACGAACCAGATCGCGATCGCCGGGACCTGCCCGTTGTTGGCGAGCACGTGCGGCTCGTCGGAGCTGAACGAGATCGAGTCGCCGACCGCGAGGCTGTAGGTCTCGAACCCGACGGTCACGTCGAGCGTCCCCTCCAGCACGACGCCGTACTCGCGCCCCGCATGGCGCACGAGCTTCCCGTGCGCGTTGGACGCGCTGCCGGGGTCGTAGGTCACGCGCAGGAAGTCGATCATCGGGTCGTGCTCGGCGGTGAGCCGCTCCCACTGCACGCCGGTGTCGAGCTCGAGCGTGGGGCGATCCGCCGCGCGCAGCAGCGGGTGGATCGAGGTCGCCGCGGTCATCCACTCCGTCGCGGTGCCACCGCGCCCGACCACGACGTCCGCTGCGCCGGTCGCCGCGGGACGCGTTTCGCTCGCTCCGTGGTTGTCGAACAGGTCGTCCAGCGAGACGCCCAGCTCGGAGACCACGGCGTAGAGCGTGCGCACGGACGGGCGCGACTTGCCCGTCTCGATCTGCGACAACGCGCTCGCCGAGATGTCCAGCCGCTTGGCCAGCGTGCGCAGGCTCATGCCCGAGCGCTCGCGCGCCTCGCGCAGGCGCCGCGGCATCTCGTCCGAGCCATCGCCCGGGGTGCGGTCCCCGGTGCGAGGTGGGCGCTCTTCCGACACTCCGCCGATCCTACTTCCGAGCCCGTGCACGCGCCATCGACCCCTCTCTTCCCCTCCCGGCCACACGGCCGGCTCGGGGGGAAGCTAGGGAAGCCGGGCCGTGTAGTCAAGCTTTACGATCGCGTGCGTCAACACTTGACGCACTGCGCGGGATCGGCGTAGGCTCGGGTGGTCCATCAAGGAGGAGAGAGCATGGTCAGCATCGATCTCGGTGGCCGGATCGCGGTGGTCACGGGCGCGAGCTCGGGCATGGGCGCGGAGACGGCCAGGGTCATGGCGCGCTGCGGTGCCACGGTGGTCGCCACGGGTCGCGACCAGGGGCGCCTGGACGCCGTCGTGGAGGAGATCGCGGCCGAGGGCGGCACCGCCGTCGCGGTGGTCGCCGACCTCGCCCATGGCGACTCCGCGCAGGCGATCGTGGCGGCCGCGGAGAAGGTCGGCGGACGCATCGACATCCTCGCGCTCGCCGCGGGGCACTTCGTCTCCACGCCGTTCGCATCGACGTCCGCACAGGAGCTCGACGACGTCTGGGCGGTCCACGTCCGAGCGCCGTTTCTCCTGCTGCAGAGCGCTCTTCCGCTCCTGAGCGAGGGGTCCTCGGTGCTCTTCTTCTCGTCGACGGTGGCGCAGGTCGGGTTCGCCCCCTACGCTGCCTACAGCGCCGGCAAGGGAGCGATCGAGGCGCTCGCCAAGTCGCTCTCGATCGAACTCGCCCCGCGCACGCGCGTCAACGTCCTGGCGCCCGGATTCACGGGCACCCCGATGGTGTTCAAGCAGTTCGCCGACGCTCCCGGTCTCGAGGACGGGATCGTCGCCAAGACGCCGGTGGGCTTCCTCGGCGGACCCGAGTCGATCGCCTACCTGGCGGCGTACCTGGCGTCGGACATGGGCGGCTACGTGGCCGGCACGCGGATGGTCGTCGACGGCGGCTGGACCGCCCAGGGGTGGCAGCCGTAGCCGGCGCGCGGGGTGCTAAGCAGCACTTGACATGTTTGCGTCACGTGAACTAGCGTGACGTCAAGGAGAACGCCCGTCGCGCGCCGCGCGGCGGGCATCGAGGAGAGGAATCCGATGGCCGTCACGTTCACGCAGGGCCACGTCGCCCCGCTGTTCCAGGAGTTCGCCGACGACGCGCGCGCGCACGCCACGCAGGAGCCCCTGGGCCACAGCGAGGCCAAGCTCACCGTGCCCGAGGGCGAGCAGGAGGCGATCTTCAACCTGTGGGCCGCCCCCGATGGGCAGGCCGACCTGCACGTCTGGCTGGCCAAGCCGGGCACCTACCACGTCGACGGCGCCGACCGGCCCAACTTCTTCGAGGTCACGACGATCATGGCCGGCGCCTGCACGGCGGAGGAGGAGGGCCACGAGCCCGTCGCCCTGAAGCCGGGCGACACCTACGTCATGCGTCCCGGCTGGACCGGCGACTGGGTCGTCACCGAGTACGTCGAGAAGTCCTTCACCTGGGTGTACGTCGACCGCTGATGCGTGCTGCTGTCTTCCACGGCGCGGGCGACGTGCGCGTCGAGGACGTGCCCGAGCCCGATGGGGTCGGGCCGCGCCAGGTCCTGGTGCGCCCGACGTGGTGCGGGATCTGCGGCACCGATCTCCACGAGTTCCTCCAGGGGCCGATCGTCATCCCGAGCGAGCCGCACGCCCTCACCGGCGCGCGGCTGCCGCAGGTGCTGGGACACGAGCTGTCGGCCACGGTCGTGGAGGTCGGGGGCGAGGTCGCCGGCGTGCGTCCGGGCGACCGCGTCTCGATCATGCCGCTCATCGTCTGCGGGCGCTGCCCGTACTGCCTGGCGGGCCTCAACCACCTGTGCACCGACATGGCGTGCACCGGTCTGAGCTCACCCTCGGGCGGGATGGCCGAGCTGGCCGTCGTCGAGGACTACCAGGTCGCCGTGCTCCCGGACTCGGTCTCCGACGTCCAGGGCGCGCTGATCGAGCCGAGCGCGGTCGCCGCGTACGGCGTCGACCGCGCGCAGGTCCATCCCGGCGACGTCGTGCTCATCACCGGTGCGGGGCCGATCGGCGCGCTGGCCGCGCTGTACGCCGCCGCGGGCGGGATGCGCGTCGTGATCGCCGAGCCCAACCCGAACCGCGCCGCGTTCGCGCGGGCGCTCGACGTGGGCCCGGTCGTGGACCCGGCGGCGGACGAGGGAGCCCTGCTGCGCGACGCGATCTCAGAGCTCACCGGGGGCCTGGGTGCCGACGCCGCGGTCGAGTGCGCGGGCAACGCCGCCGCGCTGAACACGGGCATCGGCGCCGTGCGCAGCCGCGGCACCGTCGTCCAGACCGGGCTGCACACCAAGCCGGCGGAGATCGTCCCCATGGAGATCTCGCTGCGCGACCTGACGATCGTCGGGACGTGGTGCTACCCGATCCAGGACTGGCCGCGGATGGTGCGCCTGCTGGGCACCGGGCGCTTCCCGGTCGAGCGCGTCGTCACCTCGCGCATCGACGTCTCCGCCGTCGTCGACGAGGGCTTCCAGCCGCTGACCGACCCGCGCGGGTCGCAGCTGAAGGTGCTGGTCAGCACCGCCGTGTGAGGCGACGCCGTCGCAGTTCGTTCGTTCATGCTTGACGCAGTGTTAAGCAGTGTGTTACAGATTCCACGATGCCGCGCAGGCCGCCCGGCATCGTCTTCCGAGGAGAGAGATGGCCCAGACCGTTGCGCACGATGAGAGGATGAGCCCCGCCGCCTGGTGGCGGCGCGGCGGGTCGTTCTCCGCGATCTGGGTCGTCACCGCGCTCCTGTTCGCCATCAGCCCGCTGCTGGCCGGCGGCTCGCTCTCGCACAGCTCGCTCAACGCGATGCTGCCGTTCGCGGGCATCCTGGCCATCGCCGCCATCGGGCAGACGCTGGTCATCCAACAGGGCGGCCTGGACCTGTCGGTCCCGGGGATCTTCTCCCTCGGCGTCGTCCTCGTCACCGTCATCCCGGGCGACGACCCGTCCAAGCTCGGCCTGGGCCTGCTGGTCGTCGTCGGCGCCGGGCTGGCCGCGGGCCTGCTCAACGGCCTCGCCGTCACGTGGGTGGGGATCACCCCGCTCGTCGCGACGCTGGGCATGAACGGCGTCCTGCTCGGTGTGCAGCAGCAGGTGACGGGTGGCTCGATCAACTACACCGCGACGACCAACTGGGCGAGCTTCGTCGGGAACAAGATCGCCGGCATCCCGCTGATCGCGATCCTGGCCGTCGCTCTGGCGCTGGTCCTGGCCGCGGTGATGCGCCGCTCGGTCTTCGGACGCGAGTTCGAGCTCGTCGGGGCCGGCCCGCGCGCCGCGCGGGCCGCGGGCCTGCCGGTCGGGCGCTACCAGCTTTCCAGCTATGCGCTGGCCGGTGTCTGCTACGCGCTGGCGGGGGCGTTGCTGGCCGGTTTCCTCGGCCGTCCGCAGCTGAACGCGGGCAACGACTACCTGCTCACGACGATCGCCGCCGTCGTCCTCGGGGGCACCGCCCTCGGAGGCGGACGGGGTTCGGTGATCGCCACGTTGGGCGGCGTCCTGTTCCTGTCGCAGCTGGATCAGCTGCTGCAGGTGCTGGGCGTCAGTCAGTCCTACCAGTACGTCATCCAGGGGGCGATCATCGCCCTCTCCATGGGCCTGCGCACCGTGCCGTGGGGTGCGATGCGCAGATCGGGGTCCCGCGACGCGGTCGCGCCGCCGGGTTCCAGTGAAGGGTCCACGCCGAGCTCGCTGCACACGGGCGAGCCGGTGGTGAAGACGGGCGCGCCGACGCACTAGCGCCGGCGACAGTCAGACAACAAGGAGGAGGAGCAATGCGAACCAGCAGCTTCAGCCTGCGCGGTCGGAGGACCGCTGGGCTCATCGCCGGACTCGCCGTCGTGCCGGTGCTCGCGCTGAGCGCCTGCGGCAGCAGCAGCGACAGCAGCGGGACGACCGGCGGCTCGGCCGCGGCGTCGACCGCTGCATCGACCGGCGCCACGCCGGCGGCGGCCGCGACGACGAACGCCAACGGCGTCCCGTCGTGGTGCGGCGACAAGGCGATCACCCTCGGCATCCAGGACGGCGGCGGGCTCAACGCCTGGTCGGCGGCTTCGCTGGCCGAGGTCAAGAAGGAGGCCGCGCTCTGCCCGAACATCAAGAAGCAGATCGTCGTCAACGCCGGCTTCGACCCCCAGAAGGGGACGTCGGGCATCCAGTCGATGATCGCCCAGGGCGCCAACGCCATCGTGATCATCCCCGACTCGGGCGTCTGCGCCGAGCTGCCGGCGCTGCGCCAGGCCAAGCAGCGCGGCGTCAGCGTCGCGACCTACGCCGCTGATGCGTGCGGCAAGGCCGGGACCGACTACGTCTCCTACACCGACTGGAACACCGTCGCCGACGGCAAGGCCATGACCGAGTGGCTGGCCAAGCAGATGGGCGGCAAGGGCAACCTCATGTTCCTCGGCGGCCCGGCCGGCAACCTCGTCGACCAGGGCTCCGTCCAGGGGATGCAGGAGGCGCTGAAGGCGTTCCCCGACATCAAGGTGCTCGACAACGTCTCGACCAAGAGCTGGCCGGTCACCAACTGGGACCCGGCCACGGCGCAGAAGGTCACGGCCAGCCTGCTGGCCAAGTACCCCAAGGTCGACGGCATCCTGGACATCTACGGCGCCGACGTCTCGGGCGAGCTGAAGGCGTTCAAGGACGCCGGGCGCACGATCCCCGCGATCGCCACCTCGCAGGTCAACTCGCTCGCCTGCACGTGGGAGAAGGCCAAGGGCACCCCGGGCGAGTTCGATCTCGCCACGGTCTCCAACCGCAACTGGACCGGCCGCCTGGCCGTCCGCTCCGCGGTCGCGGCGGCCAACGGCCAGGACCCCGGCACCGGGGACCTGATCGCGCTGCCGCTGCTGGAGGACTCGACGAACCCGGACAACCCGCCCAAGTGCTACGCGGACAAGAGCCCGGACTACGACCCGTCCAACGACATGACCGAAGACCAGATGGACGCTCTCGTCAAGAGCGGCACCTGAGTCCAAGCACAGAAGGCGAGGAGCGACCATGAACGAGCACGACGAGCGCATCGAGCTGCGGCTCACCGACGTGTCCAAGGCGTTCGGCGGCGTGCGCGCCCTGAAGGGCGTCTCGTTCAGCGTGCGCGCCGGTGAGGTCCACGCCCTGCTGGGCGAGAACGGCGCCGGGAAGTCCACGCTCATGGCCATCGCCGCCGGCTCGCTGGATCCGGACACGGGATCCGTCGAGATCGGCGGCGATCCCCTCGCCACCACGAGCCCGGGCGCCGCACAGGCGCTCGGGCTGGCCGTGGTCTACCAGCATCCGGCGATCGCCGACGACCTCACGGTGCTGGAGAACATGCTGCTGGCGATGCCGCCCGCGCAGCGCCCGTCCTTCGGGAAGGCGCAGGCGTGGGCGCGCGAGCAGCTCGACGTGGTCGGCGCGCGGATCGACCCGCTGCGCCGCGCCACCGAGCTGACCGCGGCCGAGCATCAGCTGGTCGAGATCGCCAAGGCGCTGGCGTTGCACCCGCGCGTCCTCATCCTCGACGAGCCGACCGCCGCCCTCGGCGCGGCCGACGTCGAGCACCTCTTCGAGCAGATCCGGGCGATCCGCTCCCGCGGGACCGCCGTCGTCTACATCTCCCACCGCATCCCGGAGGTCACCGAGATCTCCGACCGCGTGACCGTCCTGCGCGACGGCTCGCACCGCGGCACCTTCCCGACGGCCGAGCTCAGCGCCGACGACATCCTCAAGCTGATCGTCGGGCGCCAGATCGACGCGGTCTTCCCCGACAAGCCGCTGTCCATCCCACCCGCCGGCGAGCCCGTCCTCGAGGTCTCCGGCTTCTCCGGCGACGCCTTCGACGACATCTCGCTCACCGTCCGCGCCGGCGAGATCGTCGGTCTGGCCGGCGTCGTCGGCAACGGCCAGGCGGAGCTGCTGCGCGCGCTCGCCGGGCTGGAGCCGCACTCCGGCGCCATGCGCGTGCGCGGCAACGACGTGCGGCTCGGCTCACCGGTGGCCGCGCGCAAGGCGGGCATCGCGTTCGTCCCGGCCGACCGCCAGCGTGAGGGCGTCTTCGCCTCGCTGTCGGTGCGGGAGAACGCGGCCGCGACGTCGCTGTCCAACTACGCGACCACCGGCTTCGTGCGCGGCTCGGCCGAGCGCGCCGCCGTCGCGATGGAGAGCCGCGCCCTGTCGGTCAAGGCGGCCTCGCCCGAGGTCGGCATCATGACGCTGTCGGGCGGCAACCAGCAGAAGGTCGTCTTCGCGCGGGCCCTGCTGTCCCAGCCCGACGTCCTGCTCTGCGAGGAGCCGACCCAGGGCGTCGACGTCGGCGCGCGCGTGGAGATCTACGCGCTCATCCGCCAGCTCGCCGACCAGGGCAAGGCGGTCGTCGTCTGCTCGGGTGACGCGCTCGAGCTCGAGGGGCTGTGCGATCGCGTCGCGATCCTCTCGCGCGGGTCGATCGTCGCCGAGCTGACCGGTGACGCGATCACCGAGGAGGGCATCACCGGCGCGGCCGTCAACGCCGTCGGCGCGCGCCGCCAGCGCGGAGGGGGGACCGCGACTGCGGCCGCGATCGCGGCCGGGAGCCCCGCCGCCGCCGCGCCGGTTGATCCTGCCGCGCCGGTGGATCCTGCCGCGCCGGCCGATCCCGCGACGTCCGCGGCCGCCGCCTCGCCCGCCGCCGCCCGCGGGCGCTCCAACCCGCTGCGCCGCTTCGTGCGCGGCGACAACGTCGCCACCCCGATCGTCCTGCTGATGATCGTCGCGCTCGGCGCGTACACGACCGCGCAGGACGGGACGTTCCTGGGGTCGTTCAACGTCAACAACCTGCTGCTGCTGTCGACGGCGCTGATCCTCGTCTCGATGGGCCAGCTGCTCGTCCTGCTCACCGCGGGCGTCGACCTGTCGGTCGGCCCGATGATGGGCCTGGGGCTGGTCGTCCTGACCCACTTCGCGACCGACGACGCCGGGACCGGGGGGTTCCTCGTCGGCCTGCTGCTGCTGATCGTCGCCGGCCTGGTCGTCGGCCTGATCAACGGCTCGCTCGTGCGGCTGGCGAAGATCCCGCCGGTGATCGCGACCCTCGCGACCTACATCGCGGTCCAGGGCGTGGCGCTGATCATCAACCCGATCCCCGACGGCCTCTTCTCGGGCTCGGTCTCGACGACCCTGCGCTCCTCGATTGGCGGCCTGATCCCGTGGGTATTCATCGCCATCGTCGTCGTCGCGATCGCCTTCGAGCTGGCGCTGCGGCGCACGCGCGCCGGCATGGCGCTACGCGCCGTGGGATCTTCTGAGCCGACCGCCCACCGCATCGGTGTGCGCGTGGGCTTGACGGTCTTCGGCGCCTACGCGCTGTGCTCCGTCTTCGCGGCGCTGGCCGCGGTCATGCTCGCCGTGCAGATCGGCACCGGCGACGCCACCGCGGGCCAGTCCTACACCCTGCAGTCGGTCGCCGCCGTCGTCGTCGGCGGCGCCTCGATCTTCGGCGCACGCGGCTCGTTCCTGGGCGCTCTGCTCGGCGCGGTGCTGCTCACCGAGGTCATCAACGCGCTGCCGTTCCTGCAGCTGGGCAACGCCTGGCAGTTCTGGGTTCCCGGCGCTGTCGTCCTGGTCGCCGCCGGCCTGTTCGCGCGGGCGCAGAAGACCAACGCGGGCGCCGCGCCAGCGGTGTAGTGTTCAGCTTCACTTAACACAGGGTTCGAAAGACCGGGAGGGTTCATGATCGCCTCAAGAGGCGCGACGATGGCTGTCGACTGGGAGCAGAGGATCGACTTCGCGCAGCTGCGCACCGATCGGCTGGAGCGGGCGCGGGCGAGCCTGCGCGCCTCCGACCTCGGGGCGGTCCTGCTCTTCGACCAGAACAACATCCGCTACGTCAGCTCCACGCACATCGGCGAGTGGGCGCGCGACAAGAGCGCGCGCTGCGTCCTGCTGCCGCGCACCGGCGATCCGATCCTGTGGGACTTCGGCTCCGCGGCCAAGCACCACCAGCTCTACGCACCGTGGCTGCCCGAGACGAGCTGGCGCGCGGGCGTGACCTCGATGCGCGGCGCGATGCCCGAGGCGACCGGCGTGCCGGACATCCTCGCCGGGCACATCCACGAGGCGCTGCAGGACCTCGGCCTGGCCGGCGAACCGCTCGGCATCGACCTCACCGACATGGAGACCCTCGCCTCGCTGCACCGGCGGGGGATCAACACGGCCAACGCGCAGCCGGTGATGCTGGCGGCGCGCAAGATCAAGACCGAGGCCGAGATCGCGCTGCTCGATCACGCCGCGGGGATCGTCGACGCCGTCTACGAGCAGATCTACCGCCAGCTGCGTCCCGGCGTGCGCGAGCACGAGGTCGTCGCCGACGCGATGAAGCTCCTGTTCGAGCTCGGCTCCGAGCAGGTCGAGGCGATCAACGCCGTCTCCGGCGACCGCGGCAACCCGCACCCCCACGTCTTCTCCGACCGGCTGCTGCGCCCCGGCGACCAGGCGTTCTTCGACGTGATCCACTCGTTCATGGGCTACCGCACGTGCTACTACCGGACGTTCTCGGTCGGCAGCGCGACGATGGCCCAGCTCGACGCCTACAAGCAGTGCCGCGAGTGGCTGGACGCGTCGATCGAGCTCGTGCGCCCCGGCATCACGACCGACCAGATCGCCGCCGTGTGGCCGACCGCGCAGGAGCTCGGGTTCGCCGACGAGGAGGCGTGCTTCGGGCTGCAGTTCGGGCACGGGCTCGGGGTCGGGCTCTACGAGTCGCCGATGATCTCGCGGCTGCACTCCTTCGACGACCCGATCGTCATCGAGGAGGGGATGGTCTTCGCGCTGGAGACCTACTGCCCGTCGGCCGACGGCCGCGGCGCGGCCCGGATCGAGGAGGAGGTCGTCGTGCGCGCCGACGGTCCCGAGATCATCACCCGCTTCCCGGCCGAGGACCTGCTCGTGTGCGGGGTCCAGTACGTGCGCGGGGCCGACTTCATCGAGCGCGCGGCGGCGGCCTCGGGCGAGGTGGTCGGATGAGCACGCCGACGCAGCGCAAGGCGGCGGCCGCGGAGGCGGGCGGAGCGGGCGCTCCCGGCGGTTCGCTGGAGGAGGGGCTGGAGCTCTACCGCCGGATGCGGCTCATCCGGCGCTTCGAGGACACGATCCAGTCGCTGTTTCAGAAGGGCGAGGTCCACGGCACGACGCACCTGTACTCGGGCGAGGAGGCGGTCGCCGTGGGCGTCGGCTCCGTGCTGGGCCCGGAGGATCGCGTCGCCGGGACCTACCGCGGCCACGGCCACGCGCTGGCCGTCGGCGTCCTGCCCCAGGGCCTGCTCGACGAGATGCTCGGCCGGGCGACCGGCGTCTGCGGTGGGCGCTCGGGCTCGATGAACGTCATCGACCTCGAGCATCGGCTCATCGGCTGCTTCGGCATCATCGGCGGCTCGATCGCCGCCGCGACCGGCGCGGCGCTGGCCCTGCGGCGGACGGGCGGCGTCGCCGTCGCGTTCTTCGGCGACGGCACGACGAACCACGGCTACTTCCACGAGTGCCTGAACTTCGCGAAGGTCGCGAACCTGCCCGTCGTCTACGTCTGCGAGAACAACCTCTACGGCGAGTTCACGCCGTGGGAGGACGTGACCGCCGGACAGATCCAGTCGCGCCCCGAGGCCTTCGAGATCCCCGCGACGACGATCGACGGCAACGACGTGTGGACGGTGCAGGAGGCCGCGCGATCGGCGGTGCAGGCGGCGCGCGCCGGCGGCGG
>JAOPZL010000038.1 GCA_025964175.1 Solirubrobacterales bacterium | reverse complement strand
CGGGTGACGCCGTACTTGTCGGCGACGTTCTCCGCGGTCTGGCCCATGGCGATGAAGGCGTCGGGCTGGCCCGGCTCCTTGCCCTGGAGCTTCTCGTTCTGGTCCTCGGGGTGGGCGGCCTCGGCCTGGCCGTTGTAGCGCGAGACGAACTCGATCCCGCCGGCGATGTAGACGTCGCCCTGGCCGGCCTTGACGTTGTTGGCCGCGATCCGGATCGCGTCCAGGCCCGAAGCGCAGTAGCGGCTGATCGTCGAGCCGTTGGTGTTCTGCCCGAGCTGGTCGCTCAACAGCACCGCCAGGCGGGCGATGTTGTTGGCCTGCAGCCCCTGCTGGGCGCCGCAGCCGGAGATGAGCTCCTCGACCGTCGAGGGATCGACGCCAGGGTTGCGTACCAGCAGCTGATCGACGATGAACGCAAGGGTCTCGTCCGGACGCAGCGAGGCCAGCGAGCCCTTGAAGGCGCGGCCTACGGGGGTCCGAACCGCGTCGACGATGACGGCTTCGGGCATGGATGGTTCCTTTCGAACAGGGAGCCCGGCGGTCGCACACCACGGGCAGGTTTATCCCCCGGCGGTCGCACTCCACGGGGCCTCCTGCGGGATCATACCCCGTTGGTTGACTCGCCAGTCAACGCCCGTCCGCTGATCCAGGCGTCGTCTCGGGGCGTCGCCGACGCGCTCGCGCCGCGGCGCCGGCCCCTGACGCGAGCCGCGCTGCCATCACGCGTCTTGCGCCCTGCGGGTCGGCGTTCTGATCTCGCTCACGCCGTCGCCCTCAGCTGAAGGGCGTCCCCGTTCACCGTCACCCCGCCGAGGCCTCATGAACGAGCGCGTCGCCCGCACCGTCGTCCTCGCGCTGCTGCGCCAGCTGCGCGTCGGCCGGCTGACCGTGATCGAGGGGTCGGTGCGGCACGAGCTCGGACCCGGTGGCGGCCCCAGCGCCGTCATCGAGATCCGCTCACCGCGGTCGTGGCCGGTCCTGCTGCGCGGGTCGCGCGGACTGGCCGAGTCCTACATGGACGGGCTGTGGGAGTCGCCCGACCTGCCGGCGGTCGTCCGCGTCGCCGCGCGCAACATCGTCTTCCTCGACGTCCTGCGCCGGCGCATGACGCCCGTGCGCGAGCCGTTCCAGCGCGCTCGTGCCGCGTTCGTGCGCAACACGCCGACGCGCAGCCGCCGCGACATCGCCGCCCACTACGACCTCGGCAACGAGCTGTTCGAGCTGATGCTCGACCCGACGCTCACGTACTCCAGCGCCGTCTTCGCCACCGAGGACCAGCCGCTGGAGGAGGCGCAGCGGGCCAAGCTCGAGCTGATCTGCTCCAAGCTCGACCTGCAGCCCTCCGACCACCTGCTGGAGATCGGCACCGGATGGGGCGGCCTCGCCATCCACGCGGCGGTCACACGGGGCTGCCAGGTCACGACGACGACGCTCTCGCACGAGCAGCGCGACCTCGCGGTGGCACGCATCGAGGCGGCCGGCGTCGGCGACCGCGTGAGCGTGGTCATGGAGGACTACCGCGACCTGCGCGGGCGCTACGACAAGCTCGTCTCCATCGAGATGATCGAGGCCGTCGGCTGGAAGGACTTCCCGACGTTCTTCCGCTCGTGCTCGGAGCTGCTGGCCGACGACGGGCTGATGCTGCTGCAGGCGATCGTCGTCGACGATCGCGCCTACGAGGTCGAGAAGGCGTCAAAGACCTTCATCCGCACCTATGTCTTCCCCAACGGGTGCCTCCCGTCCAACGCGGTGATCGCGCGCAACGTGGCGCGCGAGACCGACATGGCCGCGATCGGCCTCGAGGACCTGACGCCCCACTACGTGCGCACCCTGCGCCACTGGCGCACGAACTTCGAGGCGGCGTCGGCCGAGCTGGAGACGCTCGGCTACGACCAGCGCTTCCGCCGGCTGTGGCGCATGTACCTCGCCTACTGCGAAGCGGGCTTCGCCGAGCGGCGCATCTCCCTGACCCAGACGCTGCTGGCCAAGCCGGCCTGGCGCGGGATGGTGCACGCGGCCCACGAGGCGCCTCGCGCCGAAGAACCATGGAGGCTCGACATGGTTGAATACGACCTACGTTGACGACGGACACGGCTTCCACCACGCGCACCGATCAGCTCTCGGCCTCGCCGCCGATGTTCAAGTGGCCCTGGCTGGATCGACTCTCACGGGTCCACCATCTCGTCCCGGTGGCGATCTTCGTCCCGGCGATCATCGTCCTGTTCGCCGTCTCGGTGACCCGGCTCGGCGTCCTGGCGATCATCGCCCTCGTCGCCGGCGGGTATGTCTTCTGGACGCTGTTCGAGTACTGGCTGCACCGCATCGTCTTCCACTTCGAGCCCGCCGAGGGGCTGGGCGCGCGGCTGCACTGGATCATCCACGGCGTCCATCACGATCACCCCAACGACCCCAAGCGGCTGGTCATGCCGCCGTCGGTGAGCGTGCCGCTGGCGCTGATCATGTTCGGCCTCTTCGTGCTCGTGCTGGGCGCGCCGGCCGCGTACATGTTCATGTCGGCCTTCCTGGCCAGCTACCTCTTCTACGACGAGCTGCACTACTACCTGCACCACGGTCGGCCCACGACGTGGGCCGGGCGCAAGCTGCGTGAGCTGCACATGCGCCACCACTTCCAGGACGACACCATCGGCTACGGCATCAGCGCGCCGTGGTGGGACACCGTCTTCGGGACGTCCTACCGCGACAAGCGGACCGTTGGGGCCGCGGCTCCCGACCGACCCGACGCGTAGCTGCCGCGGCGCACGGGCTCCCGCCCCTTGGGCTGGCTCGGGCGTGGAAGCGACTCGGCTTCGGGGATCGGCCGCGTGACCGGCCGCCCCGGGGTCAACGCGAGCTTCTCCCCGTGGTGGAAGATGGTGATCGCCTCGCCCTCCATGAGCTCGTAGGTCGCTTCCTCGTGACGCACCTCGATGTTCAGCAGCGAGCCGCGCACGGTCATGCGAAACGCCAGCCGCTCCAGCGCCCGCGCGAGCCGTGGGCGGAAGACGAGCTTGTGGTCGTACTCGCGCATGCCGCCCATCCCGCAGACGGCGGCCATCACCGATCCGGCCAGCGACGCGATGTGCAGCCCGTCGGACACGTTGTGCTCGAGGTCGTGGATGTCCATGAACGCCGCCTCGGCCAGGTAGTCGTAGGCCAGCTCGGTGTGGCCGACCTCCGCCGCGACGATCGACTGCGTGCACGCCGACAGCGATGAGTCGCGCACGGTCAGCGCCTCGTAGTACTGGAACGCCGCGCGCTTCTGCTCCAGCGTGAACCGCTCACCGCACAGAAACAGCGCGAGCACGAGGTCGGCCTGCTTGACCACCTGCTGGCGGTAGAGCTCGAAGTACGGGTAGTGCAGCAGCAGCGGGTACTTCTCCAGCGGCGTGCCGTCGAAGTCCCACAGGTCGTGGGTCAGGAAGTCCTGGTCCTGCGGGTGGACGTCGACGCGCTCGTCGAACGGCAGGTAGATCGCCTCGGCGGCCTCGTGCCACTCGCGGACCTCCTTGGGTACGACGTCCAGCCGCGCCGCGTCGCTGCGGTGGCGCGTCGCCGCCGAAGCGGCGGCCGCGAGGTTCTTCGCGGCCATGAGGTTCGTGTAGACGTTGTCGTCGACGAGCGCGGAGTACTCGTCGGGGCCGGTGACGCCATGGATGTGGAAGGCGCCGTCCGCCCCCCAGTGGCCGAGGTGCAGCCACAGCCGCGCCGACTCGACGAGCAGGTCCAGGCCCGGGCCGCGCTCGAACTCCTCGTCGCCGGTGTTGGCGACGTAGCGCTCCACCGCCCATGCGATGTCGGCGTTGACGTGGAAGGCCGCGGTGCCGGCCGGCCAGTACCCCGAGCACTCCTCGCCGTGGATCGTGCGCCACGGCATCGCGGCGCCCTTCAGCCCCAACTGCTGCGCGCGCTCGCGGGCCGAGGGCAGGATCCGGTGGCGCCACATCAGCGCCGCCTTCGCCGCGTCGGGCTTGGTGAAGTTGAGGATCGGCAGCACGAACGCCTCGGTGTCCCAGAAGGCGTGGCCGTCGTAGCCGGGACCGGTGAGCCCCTTGGCCGGGATCGCGCGGGTCTCGGCGCGCGCGGATGCCTGCAGCAGGTGGAACTGGGCGAAGCGCAGCGCCTGCTGGAGCTCGGGGTCCCCGTCGACCTCGATGTTCGCGCGCTCCCAGTAGTCGTCGAGGTAGTCCTTCTGATGCTCGGCCAGCTCGTCGAAGCCCTGCGAGCCCGCGACCTCCAGCGAGGCGTCGACCTGATCGCGCAGCCAGTCGATCGACTGGTGGGCGGACCAGTGGTACGCCAGCAGCTTCGTGACCCGCAGCGGCTGGCCCGGCGTCAGGCCGACGGAGATCGTCACGCGGCCCAGGTCGGGCTCGCACTGGGTCAGCGTCGTCGCGTCACCGGTGCACTCGATCGTGTGCTCCATCCCGGCCGCGAAGTGCAGCTGGGAGCGCTTGGTCTTGTGGGCCAGGACGACCCGCAGGTCGTGCTCGACGTCCAGGATCGGATCGAGGACGTCGCCGAGCGCGCGCCCGGCCCGCGGGTCGCTGACGCCCGCCTGATCGCTCGGGTTGGCCTGCAGGTTGGACTGCACCGCGACGCGCACCGGCTGCTCCAGCGCCTCGACCTCGTAGCGGATCGCGGCGACCGAGCGATCGACGAACGAGACCAGTCGCTCGCTCTTGACGCGCACGCCGTGGCCGGCCTCCGAGCGCCAGCGCACCTCGCGCGTCAGGATCCCGGTGCGGAAGTCCAGCGTGCGCTCGTGGAACTCGAGGTGGCCGCGATGGACGTCGAACGGCTCGTCCTCGACCAGCAGCCGGATGATCTTGCCGTCGGTGACGTTGACGACCGCCTGGCCGTCCTCGGCGAACCCGAAGCCGCTCTCGCCATAGGCCAGCGGGTAGGACTCGTAGAAGCCGTTGAGGTAGGTGCCCGAGAGGCCGCGCGGCTCGCCCTCGTCGAAGTTCCCGCGCAGGCCGAGGTGGCCGTTGGAGAGCGCGAAGATCGACTCGGTCTGGGCGAGCATGTCGAGGTCGAGGCGCTTCTCGACCACCGCCCACGGCTGTGGATCGAAGGCCATCACCGCAGCAGCTCGGACAGGTCGTCGACGACGACGTCGGCGCCGTGCTCGCGCAGCGCGTCAGCCTGCCCGACCCGGTTGACGCCGACGACGTGCCCGAAGTGCCCCGCTCTTCCCGACTCCACGCCCGCCAGCGCGTCCTCGAAGACCGCGGCGTTGGCGGGCTGCACGCCCAGCTCCTTCGCCGCGGCCAGGAACGAATCGGGCGCCGGCTTGCCCCTCAGGTGCTGCTGCACGATCGTCTTGCCATCGACGCGGACCTCGAGCAGGTCGGCGATCCCGGCCACCTTGATCACGTCCTCGCAGTTGGCGCTGGAGGAGACGACGGCGGTGCGCAGACCGGCATCGCGCACCGCGTGCAGGAACCGCACCGACCCCGCGTAGGGCTCGACGCCGTCGTCGTGGATGAGCTTGAGCACGCGATCGTTCTTCTCGTCGCCGATCCTGTGGATCTCGGCCTCGTCGAGGTGGTAGCCCCGCGACTGCATGAACCTCGCCACGCCGTCGTAGCGCGGCAGCCCGTCGACGTAGCGGTCGTAGTCGTGGTGCATGTCGAAGGGCTTGAAGCGATCGCCCTCCCGCCGCCTGAGCTCGGCGTCGAAGCTCTCCTTCCACGCCTTCGCGTGCACCTTCGCCGTCTGTGTCAGCACGCCGTCGAGGTCGAACAGGCAGGCGGTGACACCATCGGGCAGATCGATCACGGCCGCGACTCTAGTCACCGCGAACCTGGGCCAGTGATCGTTCCAGTGCGGCCATCAGGTCACTGGCCGGCGCGGGCTGATCCTGCTGCTCGGCCGGCGTCTCGATCGTGCCGCCCTTCTGCTTGCGCTTGACCAGCTTCTCCAGGCGCTTGCGGTAGTCGTCCTTGTAGCGCGACGGGTCCCAGTCGACGGCCAGCGCGTCGATCAGCGCCACCGCCTGGTCGAGCTGGGCCTTGGGCGGCTTTCGGCCGCCCGTGTCGATTCCCTTGGGGTCGCGGACCTCGTCGGCGAAGCGCATCGTGGTCAGCGAGAGCAGGCCGTCGCGGACCCGGACCGCGACGAGGTACTCCTTGGCGCGCAGGACGAAGCGGCCGATCGCGGCGCGGTCGCCCTCCTCCATCGCCGCGACGAGCAGCGCATAGGCGCGCAGGGCGCCGTCGCTCTCGCCCGACGGCGCGAGCAGGTACGGGTGGTCGAAGAGGATCGGGTCGATGTCCTGCAGGTCGGCGAACGCCTCGATCTCGATCGTGCGCGTCTTCTGCGGCGCGACCGCCTCGAGGTCGGCGTCGGTGACGACCACCTGCGTGTCGTCGTCGAGGTCGTAGCCGTGGGCGATCTCCTCCCAAGCGACCTCCGCGTCCTCCTTGCAGCAGAAGCGCCTGGTCTCGACCGGCGACCCGTCCTTCTCGTGCAGCTGCGTGAAATGCAGGTCGCGGTCGCGCACGGCGCTGTACAGGCGCACCGGCACGTTGACGAGCCCGAACGACAGCGAGCCGGTCCACAGCGAGCGGGCCATCAGCGGTTCAGCGACGCCTCCAGCGCCGCCATCAGGTCATCGGAGGGCTCTGGTTCGGGCGTGTCGGGCGGCTTGATCTCCTTGCCCGCCGCCTTCGCCTTGATCATCTTCAGCACGGCGGCCCGGTACTCGTCCTTGTACTTGCGGGGGTCGAACGGCTCGTGCAGCGTCTCGACGAGCTTGCGGGCCATCTCGACCTCGCGCTTGGTCGGCTTCTTGGACGGCGGCTTGACGTCGATGGACGACGGGGGCACCAGCGTGTCGGCGAAGCGCATCGTGTGCAGGAGCAGCAGGCCCTTCTCCGCGGCGCGGATCGCGGCGAGCCGCTCGCGGTCGTGGAAGGTGAAGCGGCCCAGCGCGACGCGGCCGGTCTGCTCGAGCGCGTCGTGCAGGACGCGATAGGCCGGTCCGCCGTCCTCCCCGGCGCCGAGGCGGTAGGTCTGGTCGTAGAAGACGGGATCGATCGCGCCCGCCTCCACCGTCTCCTCCACCTCGATGACGTGCGTCCGGTCGCCGGCCGCCGCCTTCACCTCGTCGTCGTCGAGCACGACGTAGGTGCCCTTGGAGATCTCGTAGCCCTTGACGACCTCGCCGTAGTCGACCTCCTTGCCCTCCTTGGAGCAGAAGCGGCGATGCTCGACGCGCGCGCCGTCCTTCTCGTGGACCTCGTGGAAGTGGACGGTCTTGGACTCGGTCGCGGTGTGGAGCTTGACCGGGACGGTCAGCAGGCCGACGGCGATCGTGCCGTTCCACAGAGAGCGGGGTGACGAGGCCATGGGTCTCCGCGTACCCGGCCTACGCCCCGTCAAGCGTGGCGTTGACCAGCGCGTCCGCCCGCGCGTTCTGCGCACGCGGCACCGAGCGGATCGACCAGCGCTCGAAGCCCTCCAGCAGGGCGAGCGCCTGCGCGTGCAGCACCGCCAGGTCCGCGTTCTTGACGCGGTACTCGCCGGTCAGCTGGCGCGCCACGAGCTGGGAGTCGTTGATCAGCTCCACCTCGGTCGCCCCGAGCGCCGCGGCGCGGCGCAGCCCGAGCAGCAGCGCGCGGTACTCGGCGACGTTGTTCGTCGTCTCCCCCAGCCGCTCGCCGACCTCGTCGACCACGGTCCCGTCGGGCGTGGACAGCACGACCGCGGCGGCCGCGGGTCCCGGGTTCCCGCGCGCGCCGCCGTCCACGTGGACGATCAATCGCGACGGGCCCGCCACGACGGGTTACTCCGACGGGTCGATGCGGGGGAAGTCGCCGGCCGCCCGCACGCGGCGGCGGTCCCGGGTCTCGCGACGGCCGTCGGCCATCCGCTCCTCCTGCTCGGGCGGCCGCTCGCCGGCGCGCCGGTCGGCACCGCCGTCGCGGCGCTCCGAACGCCGCCGGTCGATGATGACCGTGACGTTCGGGTCTTCGGCGTAGTAGGCGGAGAGCTTGGGATACAGCTCGTCCGCCAACGGCTCGGGCACGACGCAGTAGATCATTCGCGCGTCAGGCTACCCCGTCGCGAGGTGGATTTCACCGCGTTCGTCCGCGGCGGCGTTGGGCTTCTGGTCAGCCTCGTCGAGCTGGGAGATCTCATCGCCCTGCTCGCACAGCCGCACCCCGGACGCCTCGTCGGCCAGATCGACCTCATAGCGGTACCAGCACAGCTCCCAGCCGGCCGTGATCGAGACGATCGAGCCCTCGGTCGCCGACGGGCGCACGACGACGAACGGCGCGCCCAGCGAACGGGCCACACCGGAGACGGTCCGCGGGTGGTCGGAGCTGTTGAAGACCTCGATCGCGCGCGAGCGCTTCATGTCGGCGTTCGTCGGCACGGCGCGGACCGAACCGCGCTCGCGGGTCCCGTCGATCGCGGCGCGCTCGGCCTCGCGCTCGCGTTCCCGCTCGCGCTTGGGCTTGGGCGCCGGGGCGGGCGCCACCTCGGCCACGTAGGTCGGGTCGCGCTCGTCGCCGTACGGCAGCACGGGCGCCTCGAGCGGCTCGTCGGCCGCGGCGCGACCGCCGTGGCGGCGGATGCCGTTCTCGGCCGAGGCCTCGCCTGCGTCGCGGGTCTCGGGACGCTGCTTGGAGCGGCCCAGGCGACCGAAGAGCGAGCCCCGCTCGCGCCGGCCGCGCTGGCGCACGGGCATGTCGTCGACCAGTCCCTCGCGGATCCAGCCCTCCAGTGCTGCCCGCTGCGTGCAGAGCTCGCAGACGGTGCGGCGCTGCCCGCTGTGCAGGAACACGTCGGCCAGCTCCCCGCGAAGGAGCGTTCTCCCGCAGACGTCGCAGGAGATCATGGCCATGTTGGTGGCGATCTGCTTGGGGGTCATCCGCCGCCCGAGGTTACAAGGCCAGCGCCTCCCGCTCGCTCGCAGCGAACGGCGATCTCATAACGCCAAGGCCTCTCTCTCACTCGCCGCCACCACCTTCTGCGCAAGGTGCGAGGGCACCTCCTCGTAGCGCAGGAACTCCATCGTGTAGTCACCCTGGCCGCCGGTGAGCGATCGCAGGTCCGGCGCGTAGCTCAGCAGCTCGGCCATCGGCACCTCCGCCTTGATCTCCGTCATGCCCGCGGCGGGCTCCATCCCCTGCGGGCGCCCACGCCGCGAGTTGAGGTCGCCGATCACGTCGCCGACACAGTGGTCGGGGACCGAGATCGCGACGGCCATCAGCGGTTCGAGCAGCGCGCCATCGGCCTGACCCATCGCGTCGCGCATCGCCATGGACCCGGCGAGCTTGAACGCCATCTCCGACGAGTCGACCGAGTGGTAGGAGCCGTCGACGAGGCTGACGCGCACGTCGCGCACCGGGAAGCCGGCGACGGGACCCGCGTGCATCGCCTCGCGCACGCCCTTCTCGACGGCCGGGATGAACGAGTTGGGGATCACGCCGCCCTTGATGCGATCGACGAACTCGAACCCCGCCCCGGGCTCCAGCGGCTCGATCTCGATGTGGCAGTCGCCGAACTGCCCGCGCCCACCCGACTGCTTCTTGTGGCGGCCGTGGGCCTTGGCGGAACGGCGCAGGGTCTCGCGGTAGGGCACCCGCGGCGGCTTGAGCAGCACCTCGGCGCCGAAGCGGTGGCGCAGCCGGTCGACGATCACCTCGACGTGGATCTGCGAGAGGCCCGCGACGATCTGCTCCCCGGTCTGCTCGTCGCGGTGCAGGTCGATCGTCGGGTCCTCCTCCTGCAGCCGCCGCAGCGCGGTGAAGACCCGGTCCTCGTCGCCCTTGGTGCGCGGTTCCATCGCGAACGCCATGACGGGGGCGGGCAGCTTGATCGCCGGCATCTCGATGGCGGGCACGACACTGCCGTCCGGGCCCTTGCGCGATGCGTCGGCGGTCGGATCGCGCGAGGCCAGCCAGTCCCCCGCCCGCGTCTCCTTGAGCTTGGCGACCGCGCCGAGGTCGCCGGGACCGAACTCCTCGGCGTGCACGGTCTCCTTGCCCTGCACCTCCAGCAGCGTGCCGACGCGCTCCTTGTGGTGCGTGCGCGTGTTGAGCACCTGGGCATCCTTGGCCAGGACGCCGGAGTAGACGCGGAAGAGGTTCAGCCGCCCGGCGAACGGGTCCGCCCGCGTCTTGAAGACGTAGGCGAACAGCTCGGCGTCCTCGCTGGGCTCCAGCACGAGGCCCCCGACCTCCAGGCCGCCGTGCTTCACCGGGCTGGGCAGGTCCTCGACGATCGCGTCCAGCAGCCGGTTCGTCGCCATGTTGCGCGTCGCCACGCCGCACGTCACGGGGAAGATGGCGCCGTGGTTGGTGCCCTCCTTCAGCGCCGTCACGATCTCCTCGTGGGCGATGTCCTCCCCCTCGAGGTAGCGCTCCATCAGCGACTCGGAGACCTCGGCCACCTCGTCCATCAGCTTCTCGCGGTACTCCTCGGCCTGCGCGCGCATCTCGGGCGGGATCTCGACCTCGCGGCAGTTGTCGCGGTTGCCGACGTCGTCGTAGGCGTAGGCCCGCATGTCGACGAGGTCGATGACGCCGGTGACGTCGTGCTCGCGGCCGATGGGGATCTCGGTGGCGACCACGTGCGGGCCGAAGGCCGCCTTGAGCGACTCCAGCGCGCGGAAGAAGTCGGCGCGTTCGCGGTCGAGCATGTTGACGAACAGCAGCCGCGCGATGTCCAGGTCGGCCGCGCGGCGCCACAGGCGCGTCGTCGAGACCTCGACGCCCATCACGGCGTTCACGACGAACACCGCGGATTCGCAGACGCGCAGCGCGCCCAGCGCGTCGGCCACGAACGACGGATCGCCGGGCGTGTCGATCAGGTTGATCTTGCGGTCCTGCCACTCGAACGAGCTCAGCGACAGGCCGATGGACATCCGGCGGGCCTGCTCGTCGGAGTCGGAGTCCGACACCGTCGTCCCGTCGGCCACGGACCCGAGGCGGTTGATGGCGCCTCCCTGGTAGAGCAGGGCCTCATGCAGCGAGGTCTTGCCGCTGCCTCGGTGGCCGACCAGGGCGACGTTGCGAATGCGGTCTGCACGCTTGTGCACGCCTACGCTCCTCTCTCGCGGAGCGCTGGACACTACACCTGCATGAGCCTTCCCTGGAACCCCTCGATCGTTGCATTGGACGCCGTCCAGGCCGCCCTGGTCGCACTGCCCGCGGCCGGGCTGCCGTGGGCGCTGCAGCGCTTGCGCGGCCGCTGGTGGGCGCTGATCCCCCCGGCGTCGATCGTCGCCGTCGTCTTCGGGATCACCGCAGCCCCCGGGATCGCGAACGGGCTGACCTGGCTGGCGCTGATCGCGTGCCCGATCCTGGCCGCGGCGACCCTCGGCTGGGCGATGCACGGCGCGTGGTGGTGGCTGGCCCCGCTCGCGGTCCCGCTGCTGGGCGGCGCCATCGCCTGGCACGACCAGCTCGGCGGCCACCTGTGCGCCGTGGCGCTCTCCGCGCTCTCGTGCGTGACGCTCGCGCGGCTGCTGGCCGGGATCGCGCCGATGCTGCTGGTCAAGCTCGGGATCCTCGCCATGGCGGCGGCCGACTTCTACCTCGTCGTCGTCTCCCAGCAGCTGCAGGCGCCCAACAACACCCTCGTCGCCGCCGCGCCCGCACCGTCGCTGCCCCGCCTGCAGGTGCTGATCATCGACCCGGCCTCGATGGGGTACGGCGACGTCTTCCTGGCCGCCGTGCTCGGTGGCGTGGTGGCGGTGCAGGCCCGCCGCTACTGCGATCAGGCGATCGCCGCGGTGCTCATGCTCGTCGTCGCGGTCAGCTTCGACGCGCTGTTCCTCGTCCTGGACACGCTGCCGGCGACCGTCCCCGTCGCGGTGACGCTGCTGGTGCTGGAGGCGCTGCGGTGGGTGCGGCGCCGGGGGGAGGAGCCGGTCAGTCGGTCGTGACGTCGCTGTCGGACTGCAGCCGCGAGCGCAGGCGCAGCACGGCCTTCGTGTGCAGCTGGGAGATCCGCGACTCGGTCACGCCGAGGACCTCGCCGATCTCGCGCAGCGTCAGGTTCTCGTAGTAGTAGAGGGCCACGACGAGCTTCTCGCGCTCGGGGAGGCGGGAGATCGCGTCCGCGACGCGGTCCTTCATCTCCGTGGCGTCCATGATCTGCGCCGGGTCGGGCGCGCCGGGATCCTGGAGCGTGTCCAACAGTGAGACCTGGTCGCCCGACGCGTCGGAGACCGTCCACAGCTCGTCCAGCGCGGCGACGGACGAGTTGGAGATCTGCAGCAGTGCCTCCTGGAACTCGTCGACGGTCATCTCCAGCTCGAGCGACATCTCCTCGTCGGTCGGCGCGCGCTGGAGGCGATGCTCGAGCTTGGCGTTGGCGCGCTCGATGTCGCGGGCCCGGGCGCGGACCGAGCGCGGGACCCAGTCCAGGGAGCGCAGCTCGTCGATGATCGCGCCCTTGATGCGGGTGATCGCGTAGGTCTCGAACTTGATCTCGCGATCGAGGTCGAAGCGCTCGATGGCCGAGATCAGGCCGACGAGGCCGTAGGAGATGAGGTCGGCCTCCTCGACGTGCGCGGGCAGGCCCGAGGCCATCCGGCCGGACACGTACTTCACGAGCGGTGAGTAGGCGACGACGAGCCGTTCGCGCGCACGTCCGTCCCCCGACGACTTGTAGCGTCGCCAGAGGTCGCGCAGCTCGATCGCCTTGACGTTGGTTTCCACGAAAAGTCTCCCCCGCTAGGCCCGGGGATGGCTACTGGCGTAGGCGGTCCTCAGACGCGCGGACTCTACCCGAGTGTAGATCTGGGTCGTACTGATGGTGCTGTGGCCGAGCATCTCCTGGATGGCGCGCAGATCGGCGCCGCCCTCGAGCAGGTGCGTGGCGAAGGAGTGGCGCAGCGCGTGCGGGGACGCGCCGCCCTGCAGCCCGATCAGCCGCGTCCAGCCGCGCAGCCGCCGGCGCACGTCGGAGGTCGACAGCCGCCGACCGGACTTGGACAGGAAGAGAGCCCTCACATCCGGGTTATCGGCCAACACGGGCCGACCTCGCTCCAGATATCGAGATACGGCACCCAGAGCGGCCTCGCCGACCGGCACGATGCGGGTCTTGGAGCCCTTTCCCTCGATCCGCAGCTCCTCGGAGTCGAAGCGCACCGACTCGACGTCGAGGTTGACGATCTCCTCGGCGCGCAGGCCGCAGGCGTAGGCCAGCTCGAACAGGGCGCGGTCGCGCAGCTCCAGCGGCGTCGAGGTCGGGATGCGGTCCAGCAGGCGCGCCATCTCGTCGGCCTTCAGGACCCGCGGCAGCTTCTGCGCCTTCTTCGGCGAGGGGACCAGATCGCCCGGGTTCTGGTCGACCTGCCCGTGCTCGCGCAGCGCGCGGAAGAACGAGCGCAGGGCGGCGAGCTTGCGCGCGACGGTCGTCGGCGCCGCGCCGCCCTGGGAGAGCGAGGCGGCGTAGCGGCGCAGGACGCGCGTGGTGACCAGCGTCGGCTCCACGCCCGCGGCGGTCGACCACGTCGCGAACTGGCGCAGGTCGGCGCCGTACTCCGAGCGGGTGCGCGGGGCCATGCCGCGACGGCGCAGATCGGCGTCGAACAGCGCCAGTGCGGTCTCCCACCTATCCTCGATCACCGTGGCCATCTTCTTCATCGACACCGACACGGGTCAGGTCGCAACGGTCAAGCAGCTCGTGGAGGCGGGAATCGCGACCGCCGACGGACAGCTCGAACGACCGTGGCTGCGTATCCAGGGCAGCAACGACGCGACGACCATGTGGTACGCCGTCATGCGGCGCCAGGAACGCGGGATCTTCATCGGCAGCCTGGTCATTCGCCACTCACCCCACCATGCCCTGCTGCTGGAACGCGGCTGGCAGGACGTGCCGGTCGAGGAGATCCGCCTCGGTCCGGGCGGCAGCGCCGGTCAGTCGATGTAGATCGGCGCGCCGACCGGCACCTGCGGATACAGCTCGACGACGTCGTCGATGCGCATCCCGACGCAGCCGTGGGACGCCGCGCTGCCGATCGTCCCGTAGGCGCTCGGATCGATGCCGTGGATGCCCGCGCCATCGAAGATGCCCAGCCATCGCGCCTTGAGCGGGTTCTCCGGCGTCCCGCCCGGGACGACGGTGCCCGCGAGCTTGCCCGTCCACGCCGAGTACGGGACGTTCCAGGCGGGGTCGACCACCTTGTTCTGGATGTGGTAGATCCCGGCCGGGGTCTCCAGCCCCTGCTGCCCGACGCGCACGTCGTAGGTCTTCTCGAGCTTGAGGCCCTTGAAGAGGCGCAGCTTGAAGTTCTTGCGATCGACGGTGAGGACGACCGGGTACTGCTCGGCGAGGTCGGCGGTCGAGGTCTTCGGCTTCACGGTCGCGGTCGATGGCGTGAACGAGCGACCCGCGCCCGCCGTGGTGATCGCACGCTTGATGCGGCGCTTGAGCTTGTCGGCGTTGAGCGCGACGCCCTCATGGCTCTGCGATCCGGTCAGCGCCGTGTTGGAGAACTTCAACGTCGCGTCCTTGGGCTCGACGGCGACCTCGTCGGCGATCCGGTCGACGAAGCGGTTGACCGCCAGGCGCGAGTAGGTGACCGCCGCCGGGATCGTCGCGTCGACCGTGCCGCCGGTGGCCTGGCGCCACGCGTGCGCCAGCACGTTGCCCTCCTCGCTGCGGTCCGTCGCGTCGCGCACCATCGCGTCGACGTTCGCCTGGATCTTCGCGCGGTCGGCCGTGAGCTCCCACGTCCGGCCGTCGAGCTTGACGACGATCGGCCTCTGCAGCGGCGTGAGCAGGGCGTCCTGCACCTTGGCCTTGGCCCGAGCCGGGGTCAGGCCGCCGACGTCCGTCGAGCCGATCTTCACGCCGTCCGCGATCTTGCCCTTGGACTTCGAGCTGAAGACGGCCACGGCAACCCCGAGTCCTCCCAGGACGAGGGCGACCACGGCCATGCTGATCAGAATCGGTCGACGCACCCGGCGGCAATATAGGCACGCGTGCCCGGCTTCGTCAGCTCTGCAACGAAGCGCTCACCGACATTCGGCGCGTCAGCGGTCTGTGCCCGTCGGCTCACGCCCGGCCTCCAGGCTGTCCAGGGTGCGCCGCAGCGCGGCGATCTGGTCGCGCGAAGGGCGCCATTCCGCCTCGCCCTCGCGCCGCACCGACGGCGACCAGCGCAGGAAGTCCTCGACCTCGCGCTCGTAGCGGTACTCGCCGCCGGCGTCGCGCAGCATCGGCTGCACGCGCTGGTGCTCGCGCAGCTTCTCGATCGTCTCGCGCGACGTGTAGCGGAAGCGGTAGCCGGTCGCCTTCAGGCGGCGGTTGTCCAGCCCGCGGCCGAAGCGCAGCTCCTGCACCATCTCGCGCGGGATGCGGATCCCCAGCCGCTTGGCGGCGGCGACCGCGAGCCCCGTCCCCCACGGGGGGAGGATCGGCGCGTTCGTCTTGCCCAGCAGGGAGATGATCTCGCTGAGCGCGAGCACGCCGTCGGCGGCCACGTTGTAGATCCCGTCGAGGTCCTCACGCACCGCGTGGGCCAGGGCGCCGGCGATGTCGTCCTCGTGGACGAACTGGTAGCGCGGGTCGAAGCCGAGGATCGTCGGCACCACCGGCAGCGACAGCAGCTGGCTGTGGGACGTGCGGATGTCCGGACCGAGGCCGTGGGTGAAGCGCAGGACGGTGACGGTCGTCTGCGGGTGCTTGGCGCCGAAGTCGCCGACCGCCGCCTCCGCCTCGACGATGTCGCGCTCCAGCGCGGTGCGCGGCGCGTGCGGCCGGCGCATGTCCTCGGTGAAGAACGACGGGTCGTCCTGCTCGCAGCCGTAGTAGTGCGCGGAGGAGCGGAAGACCACCTTCTTGACCGTCGTGTCCGGCCCGCTGCACGCCGCGAGGATGTTCATCGTGCCGATGACGTTGTTCTCGTGGGCCTTGCGGGGCGTCGTCGTGATCGAGTCGATGACGAGCCGCGTGTCGACGACCGTGTCGATCTCCGCGCCCTGCACGATGCGGCGGATCAGCGTGTGATGGTCGGCGACCTGGACGAACTCGGTCCGCTCCAGCTCCACCTTCGGCGGGGTGCGGTCGATGCCGATGATCGCCTCCACGTCGGGGTCGGCCTCCAGCTCCTGGGCGAGGCGGCCGCCCCAGTAGGTCGACAGGCCGGTGATGAGGACGCGCTTGGAGGGCATCAGCGGCGTCTCATCCGAACCACACCGAGCGGCGCCGGCCGATCATGTCCAGCAGCTCCTCCTGGATGCGGGCCCGGATCTCCTGGGCGACCTCCTGGACCAGCGAGGCGTCCTCCCACGGTGCGGCGCCCATGTCGTCGGTGCGCACCGGCTCCAGGAAGCGGATCTTGAACTTCGCGGGCAGGAAGGCCAGCGCGGCGAGCGGGCCGAGGGCCGGGAAGGTCGGGGTGATCGGGAAGTAGATGAGCTTCGTGAGCTTCTGGAGCGCGCTCACGTGGGCGAAGATCGGTTGGGCCTCCTCGGCGCCGATCACGGCGATCGGGATGATCGGGACCCCGGCCTTCATCGCCGTCTCGACGAAGCCGCCGCGGCCGAAGCGGCGCAGGCGGTAGCGCTCCTTGTAGAGCTTCTCGCTCCCCTTGCGCCCCTCGGGGAAGACGAGCGCGAGCTGCCCCTCGTCGGCGAGGAGTCGGTGGGCGTTGGCCGGGTGGGCGGGGACGCAGCCGATCTTGGGCAGCAGCATCGACAGGCCCGGGTAGCCCTTGAAGAAGTTCTCCACGAGCGGGCGCACCAGGCGCGGCTGGGGATGCTCCTCGCGGATCGCCTTCGTGATCATCGCCGCGTCGGGCGGGAGCGCCCCGGCGTGGTTGGAGACGAGTAGCGCGCCGCCGGTCCCCGGGACGTTCTCGATCCCCTCGACCTCGCAGCGGAACCAGATCCGGTAGTAGAACTCGTAGACGGTGCTGTCGAACAGCCCCTCGATGCGCTCCGACCTGCCCCAGTCGTCGAGCCGGCGGTCGGGCTCCAGCCCGGGCAGCAGGTCACGCGGGTCGGTCGGCGTGAGTGCCGTGGTCGTCTCCCCCGCCATCAGGCGGCGATGCTACCCGCGGCGGGCCCCGTCCAATACCGGTGCGAGCTCACGCTCGAGCTCCGGCCAGTCCTCGGCGGCCACGACGTCCTCGACATCGCAGACATCGGTGTTCCAGGGATGGCGCAGCGTGGCGACCACGATCCCGGCCTCGATCGCCCGCTCGATGTTCGTCGGCGAGTCGTCGATCAGCACGTCGATGTCGATCTCCGTGCAGCGCGCGACCTTGTCGAACGAGCAGTACAGCTCGTCGAAGGGCAGGCCGATCTGGTTCAGCCACGCCGCCGTCGCCTCGTGGCAGTCGCTCTCGCGGTGCGTGGTGATGTGGATGAAGTGGCCCTGTTCGTGCCAGCGCTGCACCGTCTCCACGGCGCCCGGATACGGGCGGCCCTTGAGGATGACCGCCGGCGAGTGGGTCTCGGCGATGCACACCTCCAGCTGCTTGGGCTTGAGGCGCGTGATGCCCCAGTCGAACTGCTCCTCGTAGGGCAACTCGATGCCGAACCGGCGCCGGGCGGCGTCGGAGAGGACGTCCCAGTAGTGATGCAGCGTGGAGTCGATGTCGATGGCGATGCGCATGACGTCTGTGTTTCCTAGTCTAGGCAGCCTCGTGACGGCTTCCGCCTGGCTCGACGTGAACTGGAGCACACATCAGCGTTGGGTCCGGGTGGCCGAGCGCTGGGTCAACGTGATCGAGCTCGGGCCGCCCGACGGGACGCCCGTCGTCTTCGTCCACGGGCTCGGCGGCCGCTGGCAGAACTGGCTGGAGAACCTGCCCGCCATGGCCGCGACCGGGTATCGCACGATCGCCGTCGACCTGCCCGGGTTCGGCGAGTCCGAGATGCCGGTCGAGAAGATCTCCATCCCCGGCTACGGCCGCTGGCTGGAGGCGCTGCTGGACGCGCTGGACGTGCGCGCGGCCGCCCTCGTCGGCAACTCGATGGGCGGCTTCATCTCCGCCGAGGTGGCGATCGTCGCACCGCCGCTGGTCGAGCGGCTCGTGCTCGTCTCCGCCGCGGGCATCAGCTCGGCCGACGAGCGCAACGAGCGGCTGCTCGGCGCGCTGGAGCGGGTCCAGGCCGTGTCCGCCTTCATCGGCGGGGCGATCGTGGCCCGGGGCGCGTGGCTGGCCGGCCGCCCCCGCCTGCGCCGCGCCGCGATGTGGTTCGTCGCCTCCCACCCGGAGCGGCTGTCGGCGCCGATGGCCTATGAGCAGATCGCCGGGATCGGGACGCCGGGGTTCCTGCCCGCGCTGGACGCGGTCACCGACTATCCGCTGCGCGACCGCCTCCCCGAGATCGGCTGCCCGACGCTGCTGGTCTGGGGCCGCGACGACCGCATCGTCCCCGTCCGCGACGCCGACGTCTTCGAGGAGCTGATCCCCGACGCCCGCAAGGTGATCTGGGACGACACCGGCCACG
>JAOPZL010000377.1 GCA_025964175.1 Solirubrobacterales bacterium | reverse complement strand
CACTACGCTCGATCGTCTATGTACTACGACGACGACGCTGACCTCTCCCTGCTCGACGGCAAGACCGTCGCGATCATCGGCTTCGGCTCGCAGGGCCACGCCCACGCGCTGAACCTCAAGGACAGTGGCGTACAGGTCGTCGTCGGCCTTCGTGAGGACTCCAAGTCGGTCCAGGAGGCTCGGGACCACGGGTTCGAGGTCGTCGGCGTGGCCGACGCCGCCAGCCGCGGCGACATCGTCATGATGCTCACGCCCGACGAGAAGCACCGCGCGATCTGGGAGTCCGAGGTCCGTGACGGCATCGCCGAGGGCAACCTCCTGATGTTCGGCCACGGCTTCTCCGTGCACTACGACGAGATCGCGCCGCCCGCCGGCGTCGACGTCGCCCTCGCCGCCCCCAAGGGCCCGGGTCACCTCGTCCGTCGCCAGTACACCGAGGGCTCGGGCGTCCCCGGGCTCATCGCCATCCACCAGGATGCGACCGGCAATGCGAAGGCGCTCGCCCTGGCCTACGCCAAGGGCATCGGCTGCACGCGCGGCGGCGTCATCGAGACGACGTTCAAGGACGAGACCGAGACCGACCTCTTCGGCGAGCAGGCCGTGCTCTGCGGCGGCGCCTCCGAGCTCGTCCAGGCCGGCTTCGAGACGCTGGTCGAGGCCGGCTACTCGCCCGAGATGGCGTACTTCGAGTGCCTGCACGAGCTGAAGCTCATCGTCGACCTCATGTACGAGAAGGGGCTCGCGGGGATGCGGTACTCGATCTCCAACACGGCCGAGTACGGCGACTACACCCGCGGCAAGCGCGTGATCACCGACGATACGCGCGCGAACATGAAGAAGATCCTCGAGGAGATCCAGTCGGGGCAGTTCGCCCGCGAGTGGATCGCCGAGAACCGGGCCGGCCAGGAGAACTTCCTGCGCATGCGCGAGGAGCAGGCCAAGTCCCAGGTCGAGACGACCGGCAAGGAGCTGCGCGCGCACATGGACTGGATCCAGACCGAGTTCTAGAGACCCGCAGGCAGCCGCTAGCATCCCACCCGTCGCCGTGACTGGCGTTCGGGTGGAGCACCACCGGGAAGCGGCGACGAGCAGCGTCGCCGCACGCCTGGGCATTTCCGTTCTTCCCCCTGCCCTGGACGCGTGCCATGAACGCCACCGAGATCGAGATTCCCGCCGACCTGCGACCCGCTGACGGCCGCTTCGGTTGCGGCCCGTCGAAGGTCCGACCCGAGCAGCTCGCCGCGATCAGCGGCAAGGACGCCGGGCTGATGGGCACCTCCCATCGCCAGAAGCCGATCAAGTCGCTGGTCGGTCGCGTGCGCTCCGGCCTGAGCGACCTCTTCCAGCTCCCCGAGGGCTATGAGGTGATGCTCGGCAACGGCGGCACCACCGCGTTCTGGGACGCCGCGACCTTCGGCCTCGTGCGCGAGCGGGCGCTGCACCTCACCTTCGGCGAGTTCTCGGCCAAGTTCGCCTCCTCGACCAACGGCGCGCCGTTCCTGGCCGACTCGATCGTCGTCAAGGCCGACGCGGGCGACGCCCCGTCCCCGTCCGCGGCGGTGCAGGGCCAGCAGTCCGACGTCGTCGCCTGGGCCCACAACGAGACGTCCACGGGCGTCATGGTGCCGGTAGAGCGCGTCGGGGACGGCCTCGTCCTCATCGACGCGACCTCGGGCGCCGGCGGCCTGCCGCTGGACGCCGCCCAGGCCGACGTCTACTACTTCGCACCGCAGAAGTGCTTCGCGGCCGACGGCGGCCTGTGGCTGTCGCTGCTGAGCCCCGCCGCGGTGGAGCGGATCGAGGAGATCGGCAACTCCGATCGCTGGATCCCCGAGTTCCTGTCGCTGACCACGGCGCTGGACAACTCGCGCAAGGACCAGACCTACAACACCCCCGCGGTCGCCACGCTCATCCTCCTCGCCGAGCAGCTGGACTGGATGAACGGCAACGGCGGGCTGGACTTCTGCGTGGGCCGCACCACGCAGTCCTCCGACATCCTGTACCAGTGGGCCGAGAAGACCTCGTACACGACCCCGTTCGTGACCGACGTCGCCAAGCGCTCGCTCGTCGTGGGCACCATCGACTTCGATGACGCCGTCGACGCGTCCGCGGTCGCCGCCGCGCTGCGCGCCAACGGCATCGTCGACACCGAGCCCTACCGCAAGCTGGGCCGCAACCAGCTGCGCGTCGGCATGTTCCCGGCGATCGAGCCGAGTGACGTCGAGGCGCTGACGGCCTGCATCGACTACGTCGTGGAGAAGATCTGATGCGCATTCTCGTGGCCGAGAAGATCGGCGACTCCGGCGTCGACCTGCTCAAGGAGCACTTCGACGTCGATCAGGGCGCCGACCATCTCGCCAACATCGCCGACTACGACGGGCTCGTCATCCGGTCGGCCACCCAGGTCACGGCCGAGCTCCTCGAGCAGGCGACGAACCTGAAGGCGATCGGCCGCGCCGGCGTCGGCGTGGACAACGTCGACGTCCCCGCCGCGACCGCGCGCGGGATCATCGTCGCCAACGCGCCGCAGTCCAACGTGGTGACCGCCGCCGAGCACACGCTCGCGCTGCTGCTGGCGCTGGCCCGCAACGTCCCGCAGGCCCACGCCTCGCTGACGGCGGGCCGCTGGGACCGCTCGAAGTACTCGGGCGTCGAGCTGATGGACAAGACGCTGGGCATCATCGGCTTCGGCCGCATCGGCCAGCTCGTGGCCCAGCGCGCGCAGGGCTTCGACATGCACGTCGTCGCCTTCGACCCGTTCGTGGGCGCCGAGCGCTACCGCGAGATGGGCGTCGAGAAGGCCGAGAGCTCCGACGACGTCTACGCGCAGGCGGACTTCATCACCATCCACCTGCCCAAGACGCCCGACACCGAGAACTGGCTCAACGCCGGGGCGTTCGCGAAGATGAAGGACGGCGTGCGCGTCCTCAACGTCGCCCGCGGCCCGCTCGTCGACGACCAGGCGCTGCAGGACGCGCTGGACTCCGGCAAGGTCGCCGGCGCCGCGCTGGACGTCTTCCGCTCCGAGCCGATCACCGAGCACCCCCTGTTCGCCTATCCGCAGGTCATCGTGACGCCGCACCTCGGCGCCTCGACGGCCGAGGCGACCGACCGCGCCGGCTACCAGGCGGCCGAGCAGGTCATCGCGGCGCTCACCGGCGGCTCGGTGACCACCGCGGTCAACGTGCCCGCCGTCGCCGCCGAGGACCTCGAGATCCTCGGGCCGTTCCTGCCGCTCTGCCGGGCGCTGGGCCGGATCGCGGTCGGGCTGTCGGGCGGCCTGGACCGGATCGACATCGAGTTCATGGGCCGCGTCGCCGAGCGCGACACGCGGCCGCTGGCCACCGCGGTCCTGCTCGGCGCTCTCGACGGGCACGTGGAGGACGACGTCAACGTCGTCAACGCCCCGTCGATCGCCGCCCAGCGCGGCATCGAGATCACCGAGACGAAGCGCACGACGGCGCGCGACTTCACCGACCTCGTCCGCGTGACGGTCAACGACGTGCGCGTCGTCGGCACGCTGCTGGGCCGGCGCGACCGTCCGCACCTGCTCGAGGCGATGGGCCAGCGCTTCAACCTCGAGCTGCTGCACAACCTGGCGTTCTTCCGCTACCGCGACCAGCCCGGCATGATCGGGCGCGTCGGGTCGACGTTCGGCGAGGCGGGCGTGAACATCATCTCCGCGGCGGTCGGCCTGGACCCCGAGGAGAAGGACGCCAAGGCCGCGGTCATGGTCGTCACCACCGACGGCCCCGCGCCCCAGGCGATCGTCGACCAGATCGTCGCCTCCGACGGGTTCGTCAGCGGCACCGCCGTCACCCTCCCGGACTGAGCTGAGCATGAAGTCGACCTGGTCGGGCGGCGGCGCGGACGTCGGCGTCGTCTACCAGGTCTACCCGCGGTCGTTCCAGGACAGCACCGGCGACGGCGAGGGTGACCTCCGGGGCATCCTCGCCCGCCTGGACCACGTGCGCGACCTCGGCGCCGACGCGCTGTGGACCTCGCCGATCAACGTCTCGCCGTTCGCCGACGGCGGCTACGACGTCGCCGACTACACCGCCGTCGACCCGCGCTTCGGGACGATGGCCGACCTGGACGCGCTGATCGCGGGCACGCACGAGCGCGGGATGAAGCTGCTGCTCGACCTCGTCCCGTGCCACACCTCGATCGAGCACCCGTGGTTCCGCGACC
The DNA here is from genome assembly GCA_025964175.1 of Solirubrobacterales bacterium. Classification (GTDB taxonomy): domain Bacteria; phylum Actinomycetota; class Thermoleophilia; order Solirubrobacterales; family Solirubrobacteraceae; genus Capillimicrobium. The sequence continues at coordinate 6,060 of JAOPZL010000377.1, read as the reverse complement.
ATCCGGAGCGCTACATCTGGTCGCCCACCGACGGGCCGGCCAACAACTGGCTGGCCTCGTTCGGCGGCGGCGCGTGGTCGCCCGATCCCGGCGGACGCGGGTGGTATCTGCACTCGTTCTATCCCCAGCAGCCCGACCTGGACTGGCACAACCCGGCGGTCGCGAGCGCGTTCGCGCAGGTGCTGGGCTTCTGGCGCGAGCGTGGCGTCGACGGGTTCCGCCTCGATGCGATCGACCGCCTGCGCAAGGACCGGGAGCTGCGCGACGAGCCGCCGGCCGCGCATCCGCCGCGGTTGCCCGAGCAGCCCGAGCTCGACCGCCTGGAGCACACGCGCTCGCGCGATCAGCCCGACGTCGGTGCGGCGCTGGCCGCGCTGCGCGCCGGCGCGGGCGACGACGCGTTCCTCGTGGGGGAGGCCTACGTGCCGTCCGATCGCCTGGGCCGCTACCTCGAGCACCTCGACCGCTGCTTCTGCTTCGAGCTGCTGCACGCCGACTGGCGGCCCGGGCCGCTGCGCGAGGCGCTCTCCCGGGCGCCCGAGCGCGCCGCGTGGGTGCTCTCCAACCACGACCATCCGCGCCTGCCCAACCGCGTCGGGGCGGCCAACGCGCGGGCCGCGGCGCTGCTGCTGCTGACCCTGCCCGGCACCGCCGTCGTCTACCAGGGCGACGAGCTGGGCATGGCCGACGGGCCGGGGCGCACGCCGCCCGCTCCACCCGACGACCGCTTCGGCCGCGACCCGTACCGCCATCCGATGGCGTGGGACACCGCGCGCAACGGCTCGTTCACGACCGGCGACCCGTGGCTGGCGGTCGTGCGGCCGTCGGGCGGCAGCGTCGCCGAGCAGGAGCGCGACCCGGGCTCGATGCTGCACCTCTACCGCGACCTGATCGCCCTGCGCCGGACGCTCGGGCCGGGCCTGGAAGTGCTCGATAGCAGGGAGAACGTGCTCCTCGTGCGCCGTGGCGAGCACCTCGTGGCGCTCAACGTCGGCGACGAGCCCGAGCCGGCGCCGGCCGCCGGCGAGCTCCTGCGCCACACGCACGGGCCGGCGCGCGTGGGGGACACGCTCGCCCCGGGCGAGGGCTTCATCGCACGAGCCTGAGCACTTTCTCCCACTCCAGAGCCGTTTTGGGCTAGCTTTTCGCGCGAACGGCCGGGTGACACCCGGCACACAAGTCGTGCGGCGGCGCAGAGTCTCTCCGCGATGCAGCACAGGAACCGTGGAGGACCCATGGCAACCGGAACCGTGAAGTGGTTCAACGACGACAAGGGATTCGGCTTCATCAGCCCCGATGAGCCCGGGAAGGATCTCTTCGTGCACTACAGCGGGATCGTCTCCGACGGCTTCCGCTCCCTTCCCGAGGGCGCGCGCGTGTCCTACGAGGAGGAGGACGGCCCCAAGGGCCCGAAGGCCGTCAACGTCGCGGCGCTTTGACGCATCCCGGTCCGGCGTCGTCCGCTTGCGCGGACGACGTCCAGCCGGTCGCGAACGAGACACGTGATCGGATCATCACGGGCATCGTCACGGCCCTCCCGGTCCGACAGGCAGCGAAGGCGATCCCCTAGCCGCACACTGGAAAACGGTCTGTCGCGCCCGGCTGTTTGTCGGCCTCCGGACCGGGTACGGACGCAGTGCTGTGAGGAGAACACGGGTCGGGCTCATCGCGGGCGTCCTGCTCGCTGCCACGTCGATGGTCGCCGGTTGCGGCGGCTCCAAGACCGCTGCGGCCAAGCTGAACTTCTGGTCCTACGACGAACCAGGCGGCACGTTCCGCGACGCCGCCAAGCGCTGCACGCAGCAGTCCAACGGCAAGTACCAGATCAGCTTCAACGCGCTGGGCAACGACGCCGACACGCAGCGCCAGGCGCTCGTGCGCCGTCTGGCCGCCAAGGACTCGTCGATCGACATCCTCTCGATGGACGTCGTGTGGACCGCCGAGTTCGCCCAGGCCGGCTGGATCAAGCCGTGGCCGGCGAACTTCCGCGCCGCCGTCTCCAAGGGCACCCTGAACGGGCCGCTGCAGACCGCGACGTACAAGGGCCGCCTCTACGGCGCCCCCGCCAACTCCAACACCCAGCTGCTGTGGTACCGCAAGGACCTCGTCCCGGGCCAGCCGCCCAAGACGTGGGACGACCTCATCGACACGGCCTCGAAGATGAAGACCGCGGGGCGCATCGAGATCCAGGGCGCCCAGTACGAGGGCATGACGGTGTGGTTCAACTCGGTCGAGCAGTCCGCCGGTGGCCAGATCCTCTCCGGTCCGTCCAAGGTCGGCCTTCCGACCGCGCCGACGATGAACGCGCTGCGGATCATGGCCAAGTTCGGCCGGGCGAAGTCCGCCGACCCGTCGCTCTCCAGCCAGAAGGAGGATCAGAACCGCCTGGCGTTCGAGAGCGGGCAGGCCGCGTTCCAGATCAACTACCCCTTCATCTACGCCAGCGCCAAGGCGAACAACCCGAAGCTCTACCAGCAGATCGGGTGGGCGCCGTACCCGACGGTGAACGTCGCGGACTCCGCCAAGAAGGCGCCGGTCGGCGGCTTCAACTGGGGCGTGGGCGGCTACTCCAAGCACCCGGCGGAGGCCTTCGCCGCCGCCGCGTGCATGCGCGACTCCCAGAACCAGCGCGACTTCGCGATCAAGGGCGGCCTCCCCCCGACGCTCTCCTCGCTCTACGACGACCCGGCGTTCGTCAAGAGCTACCCGTTCGCCAAGCTCGTGCGCCAGCAGCTGGAGGCCGGCGCGGTCCGCCCGCAGACGCCGCTCTACGCCGACGTCTCGCTGGCGATCTACAAGACGCTGTCGCCGGTCTCGGCCATCAACCCCCCGCAGACGCTGGGCCAGCTGCGCAGCCGCATCACCGACGCCCTCCAGTCGAAGGGACTGCTCTAGATGGAAGCCGCGACCGCCGGCACCCGCGCGGCGGCTGAAGCGCAGCCGCGCAAGCGGGGCAAGATCTCCAACCGCACGAAGTCGGAGCGCAGGCTCGGCTGGATGCTCTGCGCGCCGGCCGTGATCGTGATGATCGCCGTCACCGCGTATCCGATCCTCTACTCGGTCTACCTGTCGCTGCTGCGCGCCGACCTGCGATTCCCGGGGGACCGGGCGTTCATCGGGGTGGACAACTACGTCACCGTGCTCGGCTCGAGCCTGTGGTGGGCCGACTTCTTCCACACGGCGTTGATCATGGTCGTATCGGTGTCGATCGAGCTGGTCTTCGGCATGCTGCTCGCGCTCGTCATGCACCGCGCGATCTTCGGCCGGGGGTTGGTGCGGACCGCGTCACTGATCCCCTACGGCATCGTGACCGTGGTCGCCGCGTACGCCTGGCTGCTGGCGTTCTCGACGCCGTCGGGCGGCTTCGTCCCGCACGTGCTGGGCATCCAGCACGACCTCGTCGACCAGGGTCACCCGGTCACGTCGTTCCTCGTCGTGATCGCGGCCGAGGTGTGGAAGACGACGCCCTTCATGGCCCTGCTGCTGCTGGCCGGCCTCGCGCTCGTCCCCGACGAGCTGCACGAGGCGGCCAAGGTCGACGGCGCCTCCGCATGGCAGCGCTTCTGGCGCATCACCGTGCCGCTGATGAAGCCGGCGATCCTCGTCGCGCTGCTGTTCCGCACCCTGGATGCGTTCCGCATCTTCGACTCGGCCTTCATCATCGGGCAGAACGGCACGAACCCGAAGATCGAGACGGTGTCGATCCTCGGCTACAACCAGCTGCTGAACCGCCTCAACCTCGGCCTCGGCTCGGCGGTCTCGGTGCTGATCTTCCTGTGCGTGCTCGTGCTGGCCTTCTTCTTCATCAAGGTGCTGGGCACCGAGCGACCGGGGGACGCGGCATGAGCACGCCATGGAGCAAGCGGTTCGGCTGGGCGGGCGCCGACGGGCTCGTCCTGGTGCTGGCGCTGTTCCCGATCCTGTGGATCGTGATGCTGTCGCTGAAGAAGCCCGCCGACGTGACCGACGGTCGCTTCATCCCCAAGACGCTCTCGCTGGACAACTTCAGCAACGTCTTCAACGAGAACATCTTCACGAAGGCGCTGCTGAACTCGTTCGGCATCGCCGCGATCGCCACGGTGATCGCCGTCGTGCTCGCCGCGATGGCCGCCTACGCGATCGCGCGACTGAACTTCCCGGGCAAGGCCGTGATCCTCGGCGCGGCGCTGATGATCGCCATGTTCCCGCCGATCTCGATCGTCGGCCCGCTCTACAACATGTGGCGCAACCTCGGGCTCTACGACACCTGGCCGGGCCTGATCATCCCGTACCTGACGTTCGCGCTGCCGCTGGCGATCTACACGCTGACGACGTTCTTCCGGGAGATCCCGTGGGAGCTGGAGCAGGCGGCGCAGATCGACGGGGCTACGCCGTTCCAGGCGTTCCGCAAGGTCATCGTCCCGCTGGCCGCGCCGGGCGTCGCGACCACCGCGATCCTCGTCTTCATCTTCTGCTGGAACGACTTCGTCTTCGCCGTGTCGCTGACGTCGACGTCGGCGGCGCAGACCGTGCCCGCCGCGCTGTCGCAGTTCTCCGGCGCGTCGCAGTTCACCGCGCCGTACGGCTCGATCGCCGCGGCCGCGGTGATCGTCACCATCCCCATCATCATCCTCGTCCTCATCTTCCAGCGCCGGATCGTGGCGGGCCTCACGGCCGGCGCCGTGAAGGGCTAAGGAGCACCCCACATGGCCGAGATCGTCCTCGACGGAGTGACCAAGCGATACCCCGACGGCACCGAGGCCGTCAAGTCGCTGAACCTCGACATCGCCGACGGCGAGTTCCTGATCCTCGTCGGCCCGTCGGGCTGCGGGAAGTCGACGGCGCTGCGCATGCTGGCCGGCCTGGAGGACATCAGCGAGGGCGAGATGCGCATCGGCGACAAGGTCGTCAACGACCTCGCGCCCAAGGACCGCGACATCGCGATGGTCTTCCAGAACTACGCGCTGTACCCGCACATGACCGTGCGCGAGAACATGGGGTTCGCGCTGAAGCTGGCGAAGGTCGACCAGGCCGAGATCGACGAGAAGGTGGGGCAGGCGGCGAAGATCCTCGACCTCGAGAACCACCTCGACCGCAAGCCCGCCAACCTCTCCGGCGGCCAGCGCCAGCGCGTGGCGATGGGCCGGGCGATCGTCCGCGATCCGTCGCTCTTCCTGATGGACGAGCCGCTCTCCAACCTCGACGCCAAGCTGCGCGTGCAGATGCGCACGGAGGTGTCGCGGATCCAGTCGCGCACCGGGACGACCACGGTCTACGTGACCCACGACCAGACCGAGGCGATGACCCTCGGCGACCGTGTCGCGGTCATGCGCCTGGGCGAGCTGCAGCAGGTCGGCACGCCGAAGGAGCTGTACGACGACCCGGTCAACCTCTTCGTGGCGGGCTTCATCGGCTCACCGGCGATGAACTTCTTCAGCGCGACGATCGACGGCAACGTCGTGCACCTGCCGATCGGCGACATCGCGCTGTCCGACGAGATCCACGCGCGCATGAAGGCCGGAAGCGACGGTGGCTCCGCAACGCGCACCGTCATCGCCGGCGTCCGGCCCGAGGACTTCGAGGATGCCGCCTTCGTCGACCGCGCCCACCATGCGGGCGGCTACGAGTTCGAGGCGACGATCGACATGGTCGAGTCGATGGGCTCGGAGATCTACGCCTACTTCGCCTACGAGGGCGAGTCCGCGCGGTCCGAGCAGATCGCCGAGCTGGCCGCCGACGCGGGCGCGTCCGAGGTCCCCGGGGCGGAGGGCCAGCAGGCGGTGACCCGCCTGAACCCGGACTCCAAGGTCGCCCGCGGCGAGCGGGCCCGGCTGTGGCTGGACAGCACCAAGCTGCACCTGTTCGACCCCCAGAGCGGGAAGACGCTGACGCGGGCCGGCTGAGCGCGGTCGCACCGCGGGGCTTCAGGATCGGACGCCGCGGTCGACCACCGGTTCATGCGCAAGATCTGCCGCAAGTGCCTACGCCTGTGGGCCCCCGATCGCGTGGGGCTGCGCAGCAGCTGCCCTCACTGCGGCGGCGCCCTCGAGGCCGGCTAGCAGCCGCCGGCGCCGCGAGCGC
>JAOPZL010000408.1 GCA_025964175.1 Solirubrobacterales bacterium | reverse complement strand
CTACCTCCCCGACGCCTCGGTCGCCTGGACGATCGCTCCGCAGCTCCTGGCCGGCGCCGGGATGGGGCTCGCCTTCCCGGCGCTCGCCGGCGGCATGATGCCCGAGCGCACGTCGGGCGACGCCGCGCGGCTGCTCGTCGCACGCCACGTCGGCATCGTGATCGCCCTGCTGCTGCTGGCGCCCGTGGTCAGCCACAAGCTGACCTCGATCACCGAGACCGCCAAGTACCAGGGCGTCGCCGTCGTCCTGGACGCCAAGATCGACCCGCGCAAGAAGCTCGACCTCGCGCCCGCCCTGCTCACCGGCGTCGAGAGCCAGGACCCACGCGCCGGGCTGCGCCGTGCCGTCGAAGTGCAGCGCGGCGACTTCGAGGGCGGCGACCTGAAGGTCTTCGACGCGATGACGGGCCGCATCGACGACGTGATCGTCGCCGCCGTCGCCGACGCCTTCCGCCCCGCCTACCTGATCACCGCCGCGCTGGCCCTGCTCGCGGGCCTCGTGCTCGTCCTGGGCGCGGCCGTGCGGCTGCGCTGGGTCGCCGTCACCGCGGCGCTCGGCGTCGCCGCGGTCGCCGGCGCCGTCGTGCTGCAGCGCGACGCCGCGCCCGCGCCGGTGAAGATCGCCAGCCCGTGCCTGAACCGCGACCTGCCCAAGAGCGGCGGGCTGTTCGGGATCCTGCAGGACTCCGCGCTCACCCTCGCCGACCGCGCGGCATGCCGGTACGGCTCGTCGCGCGAGGAGCTCGTGCTCGCGCTGGCCGACGACGCCGAGTACCAGCGCTTCAAGGCCAAGTACCACGTCGACCCGCGCTCGACGAAGGGCCTGCTCTCCGGCATCTTCGGCTGACGCCCGCGAGCGGGGGGCAACCGCCCATGTAGCCTGCGGGAATGGCCTCCGAGACCCAGTCCGACCCCGCCCTCGACGCCACCGCCTGGGACCTCGAGCCGCTGCTCGACGGCCAGGGCGAGGAGCGCATCGACTCCCAGCTGGCCGAGGCCCAGCAGCGCGCCGACGCGTTCGCCGACCGCTACCCCGGCACCGTGGCCGACCTCGACGGCCCCGGGCTCGTCGCCGCCGTCGACGAGCTGGCCGCCATCTACGAGCTCGTGGGCAAGGCCGGCAGCTACGCCTCGCTGCGCTTCTCGACGAACACCGCCGACCCCGCCCGCGGCGCGCTGCTGCAGAAGGTCCAGGAGCTCGGCACCGCGATCGAGACCAAGCTGCTGTTCTTCGGGCTGGAATGGGCGGCGCTGGACGACGACGTCGCCGAGCGCCTGCTCGCCGCCGACGGCCTCGACCACGCCCGCCACTTCCTGCGCCAGGAGCGCGTCTACCGCCCCCACCTCCTCAGCGAGCCCGAGGAGAAGCTGCTCACCGAGAAGTCGGTCACCGGCAGCTCGGCCTGGGGTCGCCTCTTCTCCGAGCACGTCTCCGCGATCGAGGTCGAGGGCGAGCCGCTGGACGTCGCGCTGAGCCGCCTGCTGTCGGGCGACCGCGAGGTCCGGCGCACCACCGCGGAGTCGGTGACCGGCGCGCTGGTGCCCGGCCTGCGCACCCGCGCCTACATCTTCAACACGCTGATCTACGACAAGGCCGTCGACGATCGCCTGCGCAACTACCCGACGTGGCTGACCGCCCGCAACCTCTCCAACGAGGTCTCCGACGCGTCGGTCCAGGCGCTGGTCGAGGCGGTCAAGAGCCGCTACGACATCCCGCAGCGCTGGTACCGCCTCAAGGCCCAGATGCTCGGCGTGCCGAAGCTGGCCGACTACGACCGCTCGGCCGCGATCACCACCGCCGACGAGCACTTCGGCTGGGAGGAGTCGCGCGACCTCGTCCTGGACTCGTTCGGCTCGTTCTCCCCGGAGATGGAGCGGCTCGCCAAGCGCTTCTTCGACGAGAACTGGATCGACGCCCCGATCCGCCCGGGCAAGCGCGGCGGCGCGTTCGCCGCCTCGGCCGTCCCGTCGGTGCACCCGTACGTGCTGCTGAACTTCACCCACAAGCGCCGCGACGTGCTGACCCTCGCCCACGAGCTCGGCCACGGCCTGCACTTCGCCCTGGCCGCCAAGCAGGGGATCCTCCAGCAGGGCACGCCGCTGACCGTGGCCGAGACGGCGTCGGTGTTCGGCGAGACGATCGTCTTCAACCGCCTGCTCGCGCAGACCGACGACCCCGAGTCGCGGCTGTCGCTGCTGTCGGAGGCGATCGAGGGCGCGATCGCGACCGTCTTCCGCCAGACGGCGATGAACCAGTTCGAGGACGCCGTGCACACCGCCCGGCGCACCGAGGGCGAGCTGTCGATCGACCGCTTCAACGAGGCGTGGACCTCGACGCAGTCCGACCTGTTCGGCGACTCGGTGGAGATGACCGAGGGCTACCGCACCTGGTGGAGCTACGTGCCCCACTTCATCGGCACCCCCGGCTACGTGTACGCCTACGCCTACGGGCAGCTGCTGGCCCTCTCGGTCTACCAGCGCTACCTGGACGAGGGCGAGTCGTTCGTGCCGCGCTACCTGGAGATGCTCGGCGCGGGTGGATCGATGCTCCCCGAGGACCTCGGGAAGATCGTCGGCATCGATCTGACCGACCCGGGCTTCTGGTCGGCGGGCCTGGATCTCGTCGAGGGCCAGCTGCAGGCCGCGGAGGCCGCCGCGCGCGCGGCCGGACGGGTCTCCGAGGAATCCTGACGAACACTCAATGACACCGCGTCCCCGGCCGATGTCGGGGACGTGGATCCGCTCACGGCGTTCTTCTGCCCGACCGAGGCCGACCGCGAGCGCCTGCTCGACCTCGAGACGACCCTGCGTCGCGCGCGGCTGCTCACGTACGCGTCGATCGCCGTCGCCCTGGGCGTGCTCGGCCTCTGGATCCAGTGGTGGAACCTCCTGCTCGTGGCCGCGCTGGCCGTCGGCTACGAGCTGGCGATCCGTCGCCGGCTGAGCCGAAGCGACCACCCCGCGCTGCTCGTCATCGTCGGCTTCGTCATGAACGTGGCCGTGACCGCGGGCGGCGTGGTCATCACCGGTGGCCCGCACAGCCCGCTGCTGCCGTGGCTCATCATCCCGATCGTCTCGCTGGCCGGCCGCTTCGACGGCCGCGGTGTCTGGTGCGGCACGGGGCTCGTCCTCGTGGCGCTGGGCGCCGTCGCCATCACCCAGCCGCACGCGCTGGTCGAGAACCCGACGATGGTCATCGCGATCGTGCCGCTGTCCATCGCGGTCGGCCTGTTCTCGGCGGCGATGATGCGCGCCGAGCGCCGCCAGCGGGCCGAGTCCTCGCTGGACCCGCTGACCGGACTGCTGAACCGCAAGTCGCTGCAGGGCCGCGTCGGCGAGCTGGCCGAGCAGGCCCGGATGACCGGCGAGTCCGTCGCGCTGATCGCGCTGGACGTCGACCACTTCAAGCAGATCAACGACACCTACGGCCACGCGCGCGGGGACGACGTCCTGCGCGCCATCGCCGGGGCGATCCGCGGGGAGCTGCGCTCGTTCGAGCTCGCCTACCGCGTCGGGGGCGAGGAGTTCCTGATCGTGCTGCCCGGGATCGACCTCGAGCACGGAACGGGCGTGGCCGAGCGGCTGCGCGAGCGCATGGCCTCGCTGCGCCCCGACGGGATCGGCCTCACCGTCTCGCTGGGCGTCAGCGCCGGGCGTGGCGACGAGGTGACGTTCGTCGGCCTGTTCGATGCCGCCGACCGCGCTCTCTACTCGGCCAAGCGCGGCGGGCGCAACCGCGTGGAGGCACTGTCTTTGGCCGGCACGGACGACCGCGCCGTGGCGGAGGTCGAAGCGCTCGTGCAGCGCAGCGGGCTGGCCGGCGTCAACGAGCTTTCCCCACCGTCAGCGGTCCCGCCGCCCGGACACCCCTTGCTCAGCTGACGGCTGCGACCGCGCCGCCCCCGCCCTCGACGACGCCGCCGGCCACGACGGTGACCGGCCGGGCGGCCGTCGCGACGCGCGAGCAGCGCACGTGGATGAGCGGGGCGGTGACCGCGATGCCCTTGGGGTCGGTCGGGGAGACGACGGTGAAGCCGTACAGGCCGGCCTTCGGCAGGCGGATCGCCGCGCTGGCGACGGCGCCGGAGACCGTCATCCGGGTGCGGCTCGTCGTGTGGTACCTGCCGTCGGTCCCGCGCTTGCTGACGACCAGCTCGAGCTTGGACCGCGTCGGCTTCATCGCCACCTTCACGGTCACCAGCCCGCCGATCGGCACCTGCTTGGACGACAGGCTGATCGTCAGCTTCGGGATCGCGCTGACCGCGACCACGGGCGAGGTCATGACCTCGCCCCCGGACGGGACGTCGCCGTTGTAGTAGGCGCGCAGCTTGGACGACTGGCGCACGACGACGGCCGAGGCGAAGTGGCCCTCGCCGTCGGTCACGGCGTGGGCGGCGGTCGACCAGCGCGTCGCGCCCCGCTTCTGGATGCGGACCTGCGCGTTGGGGATCGGCGCGCCCTCGATGTCGACGAGCGTGCCCGATACCGGGACGTTCGCGTAGGCGGCGACCTGCGTCGCCGAGGCGGCGATCGTCAACTGGTCCTGGCCGACCACGCCGCCCGCGCCGGTCGTGTCGCTGACCGGGTAGTCGTGGGCGATCGCGCGGCGGCGGATCTCGGGCAGCTGGCCGTAGAGAGCCGTTCCGGGGCAGCTCGTCCTGTCGCCGTCGCGATGCCCGGAGACGCGGTTCATCGTCACGGGGCGGCCCGAGGCGTAGCGGTTGCTCGACCCGCCCGCCGAGACGACATCGACGGTGCCGTCGACGGGCGCGCCGTGCAGCGCCAGCTTCCACGCGATCAGCTGCGCGAGCGCGTTGATCGCGGGGTCGGTCTGGGTGACCGTCTCGAACGTGCCGATGTTCGAGATCCCCGTCGACACGGAGTTGTAGCCCTGGGCCTGCGCGCCGATGATCGCCTGGTCGATCCCGCCGGCGCGGCCCTCGAAGATCTGCCCGTACCGATCGACGAGGAAGTTGTAGCCGATGTCGTTCCAGCCGTTGGAGTTGACGTGGTACTTGGCGATCGCGAGGACGATCGCGGCGGAGTCCGCGGCCGTGTAGTCGTTGGCGTTGACGGTGTGGTGGACGAACGCCATCTGCACCGTGCCGATCTCCGGCGTGCCCCTCGTCCTGACCGCCGACGCGCCCCACTGCTCGCGGGTGATGATCCCCGGCGTGCCGTCGCCCTGGCGCGAGGCGCGGGCGAGGGCGATGCGGCGACGGGGCGCGTCGCTGAGCACCGTGTGGAGGGTCAGGCCGTGGAGGGGGCGCGACACGCGCAGCTGCACGGCATCGGAGCGGCCGGTCCAGACCGGGTCGGTGGCCGAGGCGATCGCGACGTCGTCGGGTCCGTGGTCGTGCGCGTGGGAGACCGGGAACCACTCGGTCCAGCGCTTCGTGTCGCTGCGCAGCGCGCGCAGCTCGATGCCCGCGTGGCCGCTGCCGCTCCAGCGCAGGCCGGCGAGGTCGAAGCCGCCGGGGACGGCGATCGGGCCGATGCGCCGGGCGCTGGGCAGGCCGATCGCCGCGCTCGTGGCGCGCGGGCGGCCGGCGGCGAGCGCCTCGGAGGCGCCGGGCACGGACTCGAGCACGACGGCGCCGGCCGTGAGCAGGCCGAGGCCGAGAAAGCGGCGGCGGGAGAGATCGGACGGGGCGGTGGAGCGGGACATCGATAGTTCGAACACGCAGGGGGGCGCAGGAGAGCGGTGCACGGCTCAGGAGGAGTCGTTCGCGCTCACGTCCATGGTGCCTGCCCGTGGTCGACGAGCGTGCGATTGCACGCTGCCTTGCACGCGGGGTCTAGTTCAGCCGCGCACGTATCGACTGTAGCTCGACGACCAGCCGCTTGCTCACCCAGGCCTCCAGCGGCAGCGCCAGGCGCAGCTCGGCGGCGCGCACCGCGCCGGCCACGTCGCCGACGCGCAGGTGGCGCTCGACCAGCTCGCGCAGCAGCGCGAAGGCGACCTGGTGCGAGCAGCGCCATTCGGCGCGGCGGTCGGTGACCGTGCGCACGCTGCCGACGCTGGGATCCAGGCCGAGCCCCGGCCCGACCTCGCGAAGGCCGACCAGGTGGCGCCCCCCGGCCTCGACGACGCCGGCGCTGAGCCCGGCGCGGCGCGCCACCTCGGCGCCGATGACGGTCAGCGTCGTCGGGTGCCCGGCGAGCCGCTTCAGCGCGACGTCGATGTGCAGCGCGTACGGATCCAGCGGCGCCTGCAGCGGTTCGAAGACGGTCATCGCGGCGCCCAGCGCGTGCAGCTGCTCGTGCCCCGGGGCCGCGCGCGCGCCGGCCAGGCCGGAGGCGAGCGCGTCGAGCTGCTGGTCGACCGCCTCCTCGTCGAAGGGTCGGAACTCCGCGGCCAGCGCCGCGGCGAGGTCGGCGTGCGTCGGGCAGCTGAGCCCGGCGGCGAGCAAGAACGGGATCATTTGTTAGGGCACCCTAACAGGGGAGACGGAAAACCCCTGAGCGTGACTCGGGATTAGACTGCCCGTCTTGGCAGATGGTGAGTTGATCCTCGTGGCCGGTGCCCTGCTGGCCGCCGGGCTCGTCGCGTCCCTGGTCGCGGGCAGTGTGCGGCTACCCGGCCTCGTGCTGTTCCTCGGGCTCGGGATGCTGCTGGGCAGCGACGGCCTTGGCTGGATCTACTTCAACGACTACGAGGTCGCCCAGACCGTCGGGATCATCGCCCTCGCCCTGATCCTGTACGAGGGCGGGCTCAGCGCCGGGTTCGGCGAGATCCGGCCGGTGCTCAAGCCCTCGCTCGCCCTGGCCACGATCGGCACGCTGATCACCGCGCTGATCACCGGCTACGCAGCGGCCTGGATCTTCGACCTGCCGGCGCTGGAGGGCCTGCTCATCGGGGCCGTCCTCGCGTCGACCGACGGCGCCGCCGTGTTCGCCCTGCTGCGCGGGTCGACGCTGCGCCGGCGGCTGGCGCGCACGCTCGAGGGCGAGGCCGGCTTCAACGATCCGGTCGCCGTCCTGCTCGTCCTCGGCTTCATCGAGTGGATCAAGCACCCCGACGACTACGGGGTCTGGAACCTCGTGGAGGAGTTCGCCCGCGAGATGGCGATCGGTGGCGCGGTCGGGCTCGTCGTCGGCGTCAGCGCGGTGTGGATGTTCCGCCGCGCGCAGCTCGGCAGCGCCGGCCTGTACCCGGTGGCGTCGGTCGCGGCCGCGGCGATCGCCTTCGGGGCGGCCGACAGCCTGCACGGCTCGGGCTTCCTCGCCGTCTACCTCGCCGGCCTCGCGCTGGGCAGCGGGCCGATCCCGGCGAAGGGCGCGATCACGGCCTTCCACGAGGGGCTCGCGTGGGTCGCCCAGATCGCGATGTTCCTCACCCTCGGCCTGCTCGTCTTCCCCCACACGCTGCTGGACTACTGGTGGCAGGGGACGGTCCTGGCGCTGATCATCTGCTTCGTGTCGCGCCCCGTCGCGACCTTCTTCGCGACCGCCTTCCAGGGTTTCTCCGTGCAGGAGAAGACGCTCCTGGGATGGGCCGGACTGCGGGGCGCCGTCCCCGTCGTCCTCGCCACGTTCCCGGTCATCGCGAACGTCCCCCACGGCGACGCGCTGTTCAACATCGTCTTCTTCGCCGTCGTGATCTCGACCATCCTGCAGGGGGTCACGTTCGTCCCACTGGCCGCGTGGCTGAAGCTCACCACCGACGAGCCCGCGCTGCCCAAGCCGCTGATGGAGACCGGCACCGTGCGCTCGCTCGGCGCGGAGGTCGTCGAGTACCCGGTGGCCGACGACGACGCGATCGTCGGCCGGGTCGTGCGCGAGCTCGGGCTCCCCCGCGACTCGCTGCTCAACGTGATCGTGCGCGACGGCCAGGCGCTGCCGCCCCGCGGATCGACGCGCGTCCTGGCCGGCGACCGCCTCCACGTGCTGGTCCTCCAGGACGTCGCGCCCGAGTTCCGCGAGCTGCTGGAACGCTGGCGCAACGGCCCGTTCGAGGAGGCCCCGCACCGTCGCCCCGCCATCTACGGCCGTCAGGTGATCTTCTCCACGCGCCCATGGGACCCCGGGTTCGGCGACCCGGCCCGCCCCGTCGAGCTGCTCGAGGTCTCCGTCATCGAGCGCATGCGCACCCGTCGCGACCGCCGCGGCGCGCTCGTTGCGCTCGACGACGGGCGCTACGCCGTCACCGGCCCGACGCTGGCCGTCGGCTCCGCCGCGGACGTGCAGCGCTACGCGCGCCGGCGGCTGGAGAACGCGACCGAGGACGCGGAGCGCGGGTGGTGGCAGGAGGTCATCGGGGCAGTTGCTCGCTAGGGGCTCGCAATTGCCCTTGGCAGTTGCTCGCTAGGGCTCGGAACTGCCCTTGGCAGTTGCTCGCTCGGGCCCGGAACTGTCCCTGACAGTTGCTCGCTAGGGCTCGGAACTGCCCCTGACAGTTGCTCGCTAGGGCTCAGGGCCCGCAAGTGCCCCTGACAGTTGCTCGCTAGGACTCGGACGCCTCAGCCGGCGATGCAGCCCTCGCATTCGCCGTGCAGCACGACGTCGTGCTCGGAGACGGCGAACGCGGGGACCCGCTGGGCCAGCTTCTCGATCGCCGACTCGAGATCGGGATCCTCGAACGGCTGCACCTTGCCGCAC
>JAOPZL010000373.1 GCA_025964175.1 Solirubrobacterales bacterium | reverse complement strand
CGACGGCCTCCCCGTGCAGCAGCGGGCCGTAGCCGCTGACCGTCTCCAGCGGGTGGCAGATCGAGTGGCCGAAGTTCAACGGGCGACGCAGGTCGTCCTCGTACGGATCGCGCTCGACCAGCTCCATCTCTACGGCAAGCTCGGGGTCACCGAGCGGGCGGCCGCCGTCGCGGTGGCCATGCGCCTCGGGCTGCTGGAGTAGCGGGGTGATCGACGTCGTCGTCGCCGATCGCCAGCCGCTCTTTCGCGAGGCGGTGATCCGCGTCGTGCACCAGGCGGCGGAGATGCGCCTGGTCGGCGAGGCCGTCGACGGCCGCGCCGCGCTCGAGCTGATCCGCGGCCGGCGGCCGGCCGTCGCCGTGCTCGGCCGCGACCTCGACGGGATCGACGGCTTCCAGCTCCTCAACGCCGTCGTCCGCGACGAGCTCCCCACCCGGGTGCTGCTCGTCGGGAGCGCGGCCGAGCAGGCCGGCTACGACGCGATCGCGGCCGGGGCGTCGGGCTGGCTGTCGCGCTTCAGCGGCGCGCAGGAGCTCGGCGAGTCGATCGTGGCGGCGGCGGACGGGCGGATGTTCCTGCGCCACGACGCGCAGTCCGCGATCGTGCAGCGCATCCGCGAGCGCCAGGCCCGCGACGTGCTCAGCGACCGGGAGCGGCGCCTGCTGCAGCTGCTGGCCGACGGCCGCTCGCCCACGGACGCCGCCGGGACGCTGCACCTCAGCGCCGGGACGGTCAAGACGACGCTCTCGCACCTGTACCGGCGGGTGGGCGTCGCCGACCGCGCGGCGCTCGTCGCGACGGCGCTGCGGCGTGGGTGGATCGACTGATGGCGGCCGCAGCGCATCCGCAGAGCGCAAGCACCTTGAAACGCCTCCAGAACGGTGGTTAGGTGATCCCATGACCCCGACTCGTCTGCACCAGGTCGCGATGCGAGACCTCCTGCGCCAGATCGTGCGCGGCGACCTGGAGCCCGGCGAGCGCCTGCCCAAGGAGCTCGACCTGGCCGAGCTCTACGGCATCAGCCGCGGCGTCGCGCGCGAGTCGATCCGCGGCCTGGAGGAGCGGCGCCTCATCGACGTGCGCCACGGGCGCGGCCAGACGGTCGCCGAGCCCGAGAACTGGGACGTCTTCGACCCCGAGGTGCTGGCCGCGCTCCTGGAGAGTGACCGCGGCGAGCTGCTGGGCGAGGTGCTCGAGGCGCAGAAGATCTTCGAGATCGAGGCCGCCGGGCTGGCCGCGCGCAACTCCGACGGCCAGGACCTCGAGGAGCTGCGCCAGGCGGTCGACGCGCTGGCCGGCGCCGCCGCGCAGGCGCCGCGAGGCGAGGTCGCCGCGGAGCGCTACCGCGCCGCCCGGGTGGCCTTCCACCGGCGCCTCGTGCGGGCGGCGGGCAACCGCGCGCTGACCGGCATGACCGAGCCGATCTACCGGGCTCTGGCCACCGCGCGGCTCGGCGAGCCGGCGTCCTCCGAGCTCGCCGACGAGGTCCAGGAGTGCCGCCAGATCCTCGCCGCGGTGGTCGACGGCGACGACGTCGCGGCGATGGAGGCCGTCGACGAGCACCTCACCGCGTTCGCCCGCCGGCTGGTGCCGCGGTAGCCCGGCCGCGCACCCCGCGAACTTCGCCGAGCGCTTGACGAGGCACCGGCGGTACCTCTACCTTGCGCGCCGTGGAGGACCGATCAGCCGAGCAGGTCGCGTTCGACGCGCTGCAGTGCGGCGAGCGCGCGATCCAGCCCCACCGCGCGCGGGTCCAGAGCGCGACGGGCCTGGGCCAGGCGGTACTCGGGGAACTCCTCCGGCGGCACGCCGAGCGCCCGCGACACCCGCTCCAGCATGTCCGCCGACGGGGCACGGCTCGGCGGCCGCGACGAGCTCGTCGCGCGCGCGGGATCGCGCTCCATCGCGCGGATCATGTCGAAGCTCACCCCCTCGGCCAGGCGGTAGAGCTGGGGCTGGCTCAGCCCGCGCTCGCGCCGCAGGCGCCGCAACCGCTGGTGATAGGGCTCGGCAGGTACCACGCCGCGCATGCAATCTCCCACGCGCAGTGCGTCCAAGTGACCGTCGGTACCCCGGTCGCGCCGGGGGCTTTGGAGTCGTGGTCGCGGTGACCGCCGCCGCCGGGCGGGCCGTCGATCCGCCGCCTCCTGCACCGCCGGCTGCTCGCGTCAAACCGCCACCGCGCGGCGGTCGGGCAGCGGTTGGGGCTGCGCCCCAGCGAGCTCGCCGCGCTCGGGCACCTCGCCGAGCACGGCGCGCTCACCCCGAGCGAGCTCCGCTCCCAGCTCGTCCTTACCTCCGGCGGCGTGACCGCGCTGCTGCAGCGCCTCGAGCGCGACGGCCACCTCCAGCGCACACCGCATCCGAGCGACGGCCGCAGCTGTCTGCTGCGGGCCGGTCCCGGCATCGTGCAGCGGGCGGCGCGGATCAGCGCGCCGCTCGTCGTGGTGCTCGACGCCGAGATCGAGGCGCTGAGCGCGGCCGACCGGCGGGTCGTCACCGCCTTCCTCACTCGGGTGGTCGCCGCGACGGAGCGCGAGGCCGACGCGCTGCTGCGGACCGGCGGGCAGCCGGAGCGCGCGGGCGACGACGCGGACGCCTCGGGGCTCTGGACCTGATCGAGCGCGTGATGGCGCAGCGGCGACGCTCCGCCTCATCGGACGCCGGGGCGACCGGGTCCGCGTCCGCCATCCGTGACAGCATCGCCGCGGGCCCACCGACGTCCTGCTCGTGTCGCTCGGCTCGACCGCAGGACTGCGCGCCTCGGACGAGGCGCTGGCCGGTGCGCTGCGACGGGCGGGAGCCGACGTCGCGGTCGTGACCGCTCGCGCCCCGCGCGAGGTGCGCACGCTGGCGGCGACCGACCTCGTGTGGGCGTGCGCCGCGCGCGCCGTCGCGCAGCACGGGATCGACGCG
>JAOPZL010000372.1 GCA_025964175.1 Solirubrobacterales bacterium | reverse complement strand
TGGCACCCAACGCGGCCCAGCTCGTCGAGGCCGGCTACACGCTGAAGCGCGTGCGCCCGGTCGACATGTTCCCGCAGACGCCGCACATCGAGGCCGTGGCGCTGCTGGAGCGCGTGCCGGTCTGAGTTCGCCGGCGGGGCGGGCCCGAGTAGCGTCGCCATAAGCGGACCCCCCTCGTCCTGGCGTCGGTGCCGGCTGCCGCAGGACGGTCACCGTGCGCATCGAGGGCCACGGCTACACCGCCCCGGTCGCAACGGCGAAAGGTCGACCTGTCGACGGAGACGCGTCCGCCGCGCCACCGCGCGTACGCGGCGGCCCCTACCGTGGGGCTGAATGCAGCGGTTGCGCGAGCTGGCGGGGCCGGCCTCGGTCGGTCTCTACCTCGGCGCGCTCGTGGCGATCCAGGCGACCGGCCGGCCGGACTGGGAGACGCTCGCCTCCTCGGCCGACGCGGTCGCCCACGGTCATGTCTGGCTGCTGTTGACCAGCGGCCTGGTCATCGACCGCGTCGAGTGGCTGCAGCTGGCGGTGCTCGCGGCGGTCATGGTCGTCGCGCTCGCGCGGCTGGGTGCCGCGCGGCTGTGGACGGTCGCGCTGTCGGCGCACGTCGGTGCGACGCTCCTGGCCTACGCGGGGGTGGGCGTGATCTGGCTCATCGATCCGTTCCAGACGGACCTCGACGAGGCCGACTACGGCATCTCGGTCCTCTTCGCGGGCCTGCTCGGCGCGCTGGCCACCAGCGGCACCCGGCGGCTGGCGGCGATCATCGCGATCGTGTCGGTCGCCGGCTTCAGCATCGGGCTGGAGGACGCCTCGTGGCTGGCGAACGTGGAGCACGTGCTCGGCTTTCTGATCGGCGCGGCGCTGAACCTGGCGCTGACCCGCCGGACGGGCGACGCGTAACCTGGCCTCCATGCTGGCTGTGACGATTCGCGATGGAGGCCGGCTCGAGCTGGCCGAGCACCCCGACCCCGTTCCCGGGCACGGCGAGGTGCTCGTCCGGGTCCGGGCCGCCGGGCTCAACGGGGCCGACATGATGCAGCGCCAGGGCAACTACCCGGCCCCTCCCGGCGACCCGCAGGACATCCCCGGGATGGAGCTCGCGGGCGAGGTCGTCGAGGTCGGGCCGCGCGCGCCGCGCTTCAGCGTCGGCGATCGCGTGATGGGCCTGGTCGGCGGCGGCGCGCAGGCCGAGCTCGCCACCGTCCACGAGCGCCAGCTCATGCCGATCCCGGCCAACGTCGAGTGGCCGCAGGCGGGCGGGTTCCCCGAGGTCTTCACGACCGCCCACGACGCCATCTTCACCCAGTGCGGCCTGCGTCCCGGCGAGCGGCTGCTCGTGCACGGCGCGGCAGGCGGCGTCGGCACCGCGGGCGTGCAGCTCGGCGCGTTGACCGGCGCCCACGTGACCGCGACGGTGCGCAACCCCGACGCGCGCGACGCCGTTCGCCGGCTCGGCGCCGACGTCGTCCTCGCCCCCGAGGGCTTCGAGCACCACGGGCCCTACGACGTGATCCTGGAGCTCGTCGGCGGCCCGAACCTGCCGGCCGACATCCAGGGCCTGGACACGAACGGGCGGATCGTCGTCATCGGGGTCGGCGCGGGCGCCAAGAGCGAGATCAACCTGCTGGCGCTGATGGGCAAGCGCGCGACGGTGCGCGCTTCGACGCTGCGGGCGCGGCCGCTGGAGCTGAAGGCCCTGACCGCCCGCGCGGTGGAGCGCGAGGTGCTGCCGGCGCTGGAGTCGGGCAAGGTCCACGTCCCGATCGCCAGGACGTTCCCGCTGACCGAGGCCGAGGCCGCCTACGACTTCTTCACCGCGGGCGGCAAGCTCGGGAAGATCGTGCTGCTGGCCTGAGCCGCGCGGTCTCAGTACGGGGGGAGGTCGGCGTACCAGTCGCCGAGCACCCGGAATGCCCGCCAGAAGGTGCGCTTGGCATCCTCCTCGTCCAGCGCGTCGTCGATGTTCGGGACGTAGAGCGCGTCGATCGCCGGCGTCAGCGGCTGGACGACGCCGATCGCCGGCTCCAGCTCGCGCGCGAGCGGCACCACGACCTCGTTGAGGCACGCGAGCGCGTCCGCGCCCATGACCACGACGATCTTCGGCTGGACGATCGCGAGCTCCTCGACGATCCGCCCGATGCAGTCGGGCTCGGCCAGAGCCGGATCGCCGACCGGGCACTTCGCGCAGACCGTGCCGTAGACGGCGAGCGGGTCGATGTCCAGGCGCTTGAGCGACTTCATCAGCGCGGTCCCGGACCGGCCGTAGAACGCGACGCCCTCCTCGACCTCCGAGGCGGTCGGCGCGTACTTCAGCAGCATCACGTCGCCCTGGGGGTGCCCGGAGCCGAGCACCGGCATCAGGTTGCCGCGTGGGCAGTGTGGACAGGCCTGGAGCTCCCGCGTCAGCGCGTTGAGCTCGCGGATGGCGCGCTCCAGGTACTTCTCTCGGATCTCGTCGTCAGTGGCCCGCATGGCGTCGCCGGTCTGATTCACCGTCTCGCCCTGTGGTCCCTGCGCCTGCATCACGACTTGCGCGTGGCCTTGGCGACCTTGCGCGCCTTGCGGGCGGCGCGCGCCCCCGGAGGCGTCGCCTTCGTCTGCAGGAACTTCAGCGCCTGCACGTACAGCAGCGACGTCGGCTTGCGCACGATGTCGGCCTCGCGCAGCGACTCCAGGAACTCGTCGGGCCCGTCGAAGTCGCGCATCCGGATGCGGACCGAGCCCAGGCCCTGGGCGACGTGGGAGTCGCTGCCCGCGCCGGCGACGATCCGGTACTTGGCCGCGAAGCTCTCGGCCTCCTCGTTGAACGATCCGATCGCCACGCGCGGGTTGAAGATCTCGTTCGCGTCGACGTCGTCGACGATCGGCAGCAGGTGCTCGTAGTCGGGCACGGCGTGCATGCGATCGAACGGGTGGGGCACATAGACGAGGCCGCCCTGGCGCTTGATCTCGTCGACCGTCTCGCGCAGCGACATCCCGCGCGGGATCTTCTCGGTCAGGACCAGGCCGATGACCTCGCCCTGGGACGCGGTCATCACCTCCTCGCCGACGATGACCTTCACGCCGAACTCGGCGGCCTTCTCCTGGGCCTCCAGCGCTCCGGAGAGCTCGTTGTGGTCGGTGACGGCGATCGCTCCGAGCCCCTGCCGGCGAGCGGTGTCCAGCAGCACCTCGACCGGCGTGGCGCAGTCGCCGGAGTGGTCGGTGTGCATGTGCAGGTCGACGTCGATGAGCCGCCGGCGCCGCAGCCGCGTGGCGAGCTCCGGGTCGCCGGTCGTGTCGTGGCGGCGCCCGATGACCGTCGCGTAGACGTCCTCGAGCTCGTCGACGACCGCGCTCGGCGTGCGCGGCTTGGGGAACGCGCGCAGGCGCTCCAGCAGCGCGGGGTCGGAGGCGAGGCGGCCGAGCTGGGCGGTGAGGGTCTCGGTGTCGTGGGGCTCGAACAGCAGCCCGGCGTCGCCGCCGTCGAGGACCTCCTCGTAGACGGGCAGGCGGCTGGCGACCACCACGAGGCCGGCGGCGCGGCCGCGCAGCAGCAGCGACGGGACGGGGGCGGAGCCGTCGGACGCGACGACGAGCACGTCCGAGGCGGCCAGCAGCTCCGTCTCGGGCAGCTCGTCGGGGGTGACGAAGCGCAGACGCTCGCGGATCGCGCTGCGCAGCGGGGTGGAGGAGGAGGCGCCGCGGTCGGTCAGCACCGTGACCTCCCAGTCGAGCTCCAGCGGCAGCTCGCGCAGGCCGCGCAGGAAGGCGCGCAGCGCGGGGCGCTCCTCGCGGTCGACGAAGGCGATGCGCAGTGGGCCGCCCGCCTCGGAGCGGTCGCGGGCCTCGCGCTCGATCGGCATGGCGCCGGGGGCGATCACGCGGTAGTCGCCGGGGAACCAGCGGTCCATGAGCGCCGCGGTCGCCTGGAACGGCGTCGTGCGCGCGTCCAGGCGCCCGAAGATCCGCTCGACGAGCTTGCGCGCGACCTGCGTGGAGAGGATCCCCTCCGTCGGGAGGTGGAACGTGCCGACGTTCAGCGACCGCGAGGCGCGCAGGGCGGCGCTGGAGACGGTCGGCGCGAACGGGTCGTGGACGTGGCAGATGTCCAGCGCGACGTGGGCGGTGAGCTCGTCGACGGTGCGCGAGACGTCGATCGGGAGCGCGCCCCGGCGCGATGTCGCGGCCAGCGCCTCCCCTACGGCCAGGACGCGCGCCTCGCCCGGGGCGAAGAGCGCGTCGGCGTTCTCGCGGGCGGCACGGACGTCGGCGCGCGCGGCGCGGACGGCGGAGCCGTCGTCGGAGGGCGCGACGATCAGCACGCGATGCCCGCGGGCGGCGAGCTCGCCGGCCGTGCGCGCGATGAAGCGGTTCACGTCGTGGCCGGACTCCCACGTGTAGGGCGTGACCTGCGCGATGGTGAGGGGCGCCACGTCCCGCAGGATAGGGAGCCGGAGCCCACGACGGAGGAGCGCGCGGCCGCGCTCCTCCGTGAGCTTGCCCGAGCTGCTAGTTCTGCGCGGTCTCGACGACCGGCGTGGCGACGGGCTTGGTGCCCGGGACGCCCTGGTACTTCTCGATGAACTCCTCGCTCATGACGCGCGCCGCGTCATCGGGACGCTGGTTGTGCGGCGACTTCATGAGGTACGACGACGGCCCGTCGAGCTGGCCGGCGATGCCGTGGTTCAGCGCGAGCTTGCAGAAGCGGACGGCGTCGGTGACGATGCCGGCCGAGTTGGGCGAGTCCCAGACCTCGAGCTTCATCTCGAGGTTGAGCGGCACGTCGCCGAAGGCCTGGCCCTCGACGCGGATGTGCGCCCACTTGCGGTCCGTGAGCCACGGCACGTAGTCCGACGGCCCGATGTAGACGTCGTCCGCGGGCAGCGTGTGGCCCATGATCGAGGTCACGGCCTGCGTCTTGGAGATCTTCTTGGACTCGAGGCGATCGCGCTCGAGCATGTTGTAGAAGTCCATGTTGCCGCCGACGTTCAGCTGCGACGTGTGGAGCATCTTCACGCCACGGTCGTGGAACAGGCGGGCGAGGGCGCGATGGGTGATCGTCGCGCCGACCTGGGACTTGATGTCGTCGCCGACGATCGGCAGACCGGCCTTGACGAAGCGGTCGTTCCAGTACTCCGACGACGCGATGAAGGTCGGGATGCAGTTCACGAAGCCGCAGCCGGCCTCGATGACCTGCTCCACGTACCACTTGGTCGCCTCCTCCGAGCCGACCGGGAGGTAGGAGACGACGATGTCGGTGTGCGTGTCCTTGAGGATCTGCACGATGTCGTCGGTGGGGCCAGGAGCCTTGGTGATCTTCTCCTTGAGGTACCGGCCCAGACCGTCGTGGGTCATGCCGCGGTACACGGGAGCGTTCAGGTTGGCCGGGACGTCGTGGGCGAACTTGATCGTGTTGTTCGGGTCGGCCCAGATGGCCTCGCCGAGGTCCTTGCCGACCTTCGTCTCGTTGATGTCGAAGGCGCAGGTGAACTCGATGTCGCGGACGTGATAGCCGCCGAGCTCGACGTGCATGAGGCCGGGAACCGCCTCGTCCGGGTTGGCGTCCTTGTAGAACGACACGCCCTGCACGAAGGCGGAGGCGCAGTTGCCGACGCCGATGATCGCCACGCGGACCTTGTCGGACTGGTAGCGGCTCGCGCCATTGGTGGTCGTGCTCAAGTGAAAACCCTCCGGAAGAGTGATGGTGCTGAATTGCCTACTGCAGGTACCCCGCCGGGTGCCAGATGTTACGAGGCGGGGGGCGCGTTGAGCGCGGAGCGCACGTGGAAGATGCGCTGGAAGACGGTGATGATCGAGAGGCCGGCGAGGACGTACACCGCGGGCTCGAGCAGCTCGAAGGATCCTAGCGATGCCCCCTTGGCGAAGATCAGGCCGATCGACAGGATGACGACGCGGACCGCACGGGTGGCGATGCCGCCCTTGCACTCGACGCCCAGCGCCTCGGCGCGGGCCCGCGTGTAGGAGACCATCAGCGAGGCGAGCACGGCGATGACGACCGCGCCCGCCGCCCACTCGTGTCCGTCCTGGGCGAAGACGACGCAGATCGCCGTGAGGACGATGCCCTCCTCGGCGCGGTCCAGCGTCGAGTCCAGGAACGCGCCGAACGGCGAGCCCTTGCCGCTCATCCGCGAGTAGCGCCCGTCGAGCGTGTCACAGACGGAGCCGAGGATGAAGGCGATCCCGGCGAGGAAGTAGTAGCGCTCGAGCACGAGCACGGCGGCGATCAGGTTGCCCACCAGGCCGGTGAGGGAGATCGCGTTCGGGGTCAGTCGCGAGTCGATCAGCCGGGTGCGCACGACCTCGCGGCGTTCGGCGGAGCGGGCGACCAAGCGGTCCCGTACGGGCTGGCGATCAGCAGACATGGGAGCGTGAGCCTACGCCGTGGCGTCGGCGACACGCGGCCCGAAGCGCCATGCCTCGGGCCGGACGTGCGCGAGCCAGGCGGCCACCGACGCGCCGGCGGCGGCGGTCAGGCCGCCGAGGACGGCATCGGCCAGGAAGTGGTTGGCCGTGACGACGATCACGAAGGTGACGATGAACGGGTAGACGACCCAGAAGACCTTCAGGGCGCGCAACCGCACGAGCCGCGAGATCGGCCAGCCGATCATCAGCGCGAAGGCGACGTGCATGGACGGGATCGCCGCGTACGGATTGAACAGCGCGTTGACCGTCACGTTGTCCTGCGAGATGCGGGTGTACTCCGAGACCGTGTCCTGGAAGCCCCATTCGGGCAGGAACCGCGGCGGCGCGGTCGGCACGAGGACGTAGCCGACGATCGCCAGCAGGAAGGCGATGGCGAACATGTTGCGCACGAAGTAGAACGAGTCGTTGCGGAACAGGTACAGCCAGACGAGCGCGCCGAGCGTGACGGAGGTCTGGGCGTTGATGTACGTCCAGCTCGCGGCATCGGTGAGGAGCGACGACCCGGACGCCCAGGCCTGCACGGTCGGCTCGACGAAGATGTGCAGCGACCGCTCGAGGTCGATGACGTTCCGGGCGTTCTCGAACGCATCGGACGCCCTGCCATGCACCGCGCCACGCGTGAGCCGGTACGCGTAGTAGAGGGCGGCGAACACTCCGAGCTGCCGCAGCAGATCCAATGGACCGTGCGGCATGAAGCGAGCCACAAATGATCGGAACCCACGATCCATGGCGAAGCGATGTTATCCATCCGTTACCTTCGGCTTGGTACGGCCATCCTCACCTCGTGGCGGTTCTGTCCCTGATCTGAGACGGATTCATCGGGAGCAGCGTGTCCCGCGCGGCATCTCGAGGCGAGCCTGGACGCGGACCGCCCCGGCCTGGGCGACGGTCACCGCGGTCCAGCCGCCGACGGCCTTGGAGACGCAGGCGCTCCCGGCGGTGACGGCCCAGTACGGGGTGTGGCGCACCCGGACGAGCACCGTCCCGGGGCCGGTGGCGTGTAGTGCGAAGCCGTCGGGGCGCAGTGCGGTCATGCGGGCCGGGCCCGCGACGAGCCCGACGGAGCCGCGGACGCGGAAGAGCTGCCAGTGCGCGTCGCGCCAGACGGGCTGGAGGTACTCCGGACCGGTGGCGATGAGCTGCGCCTCGGCGCGGGCCGAGGGATCGAGCGCGGCGTCGGGCAGCGCGACGTAGCGCACGCCGTTGCGGTGCAGCCACGCCTCGTATCGGGCGGGGCTCAGCCGCCCGCTCTTCTCGTAGAAGAGCTCGTGGTACTTCGTGTCCAGCTGGGTCTCCCAGCCGCGGGCCAGCGCGAAGTGGCGCGCGAGGAAGACCGCCTCCCAGTGCGAGCGCGTGAACGGGACCTCGATGCGGATCGGCCCGTCGTCGCGTCGCTTCAGCTCGCTGATGAGCGGCGCGTAGTACGCCGCCGTGGTCGCCGGCTCGTCCACGCCCTTGGCCACCTCGCGCACGGGCGCCCACCACTGCCAGACGAGGATCGGCACGAGCACCGCGAGCACGGGCGGACGCAGCGCCCGGCGACCCAGGGCGCAGACGAGCAGGGGTCCGGCGAAGGTGGCGCCGAGGCGGCTGGCGTTGGAGCCCATCGGCGTCGGCAGCAGGTAGGCGGCGAGCGTCCCGCCGGCGTACAGCCAGGCGCCGAGGCGCAGGACGCGCTCCTTGCGCGGCAGCAGCAGCGCGACGGCGGTCGCGCTGCCCAGGACGAACGACGCCTCCAGCGCCGTGAACGGCTGACGTCCGCCCTCGGGGAAGGCGACGGCGAGCAGGAGCACGAGAGCCAGCGAGGGTCCGGCCAGTGCGATGCCGCGCCGCTGTCCCGCGCCCAGCCACAACGCGCCGCCGGCCAGCGCGAGGAAGAGGCCGGAGACCGGGCTCGCGGCCGCGCAGGCGAGGCTCAGCAGCGCGGCCAGCGCGGTGTGGCGGCGCTGCAGCGCCAGCAGCGCGGCAAGGCCGACCGCGACGCCGAGGCCGAAGGTGAGGCGGCCGATGAGCAGGTCGCACGCGGTGGCGGCGCCCAGCCAGAGCGCGCCCCACCGGGCGCGCGGGCCGAAGTGGGAGACGGCGAGCCGCTCGAAGAGGATGCCGGTCGCGACCGCGGCGGCCAAGCCCACGATCCGCACGCCCAGCCACGAGGCCAGCGGCGGGAACAGCAGCGAGTAGCCGGGCATGTGGTGGCCGCCGTACCACTGGCCGTCCCAGATCGAGAAGCCCTCCTGTCCGAACAGGCCGGCCCGGTACACCTGCGCGGCGAGGTCCGGCGTGCGGGGCGCGAACAGCAGCCAGGTCAGCCCGGCGGCCATCGCGACGAGCACGGCCGGGGAGCGCAGCAGCGGGGTGGGGGCGAAGCGGTTCACCGGGGGGCAGGGTGGCGGGTCAGGCGGATGGCAGGGTCACCGCGCCGTGATCTCGCCGTGGCAGCGCTCGCCGGTGCCGTGCAGCAGCGCCCGGACGGGATCGAAGCGCGAGCCGACCCGGATCGGGCCCGCGGTCGCTGTCCGCACCGTCGTGAAGTCCCCGGACGAGCGCGACACGCAGCCCGTTCCGGCGACCACCGCCCAATGCGGCGAGAAGCGGACACGGACGGTTTGTACCCGCGGACGGGCGCCCTGCACCGTGAAACCGTCGGGGCCGAGGGCGGTGACGCCGAGCGCAGCGGCGTCGGCCACGGCGTAGAGGGTCCAGTGGGGGTTGCGCCAGACGGGGCTCAGGCCGGGGACGCCCGCGCGCAGGAGTCGCGCCTCCTGCCGGGCCGAGGAGTCGAGCTCGGCGTCGGGCAGGGCGACGTAGGCGACCGCGTTCTCGCGCAGCCATGCCGTGAAGCGCGCGTTGGTGAGCGGCGCGTCGGCGTAGAAGAGCGCGTTGCGCTCGCGGTCGAGCTGGCGCTCCCAGCCGCGGGCGAGCGCGACGTGGGGGGCCAGCCGTGCGGCCTCCCAGTGCGAGCGGGTGAACGGGACCTCGATGCGGATCGGGGTCGTCGGCTCGCGACGGTGCAGCTCGGCGATCAGCGGCGCGTAGTAGGCGGCCTGCGTGCTCGGGTCGCCGTCGGCGACCGTGGCGTCGCGGATCGCCGGCATCAGCTGCCAGTACAGGAAGGGCAGCGCGAGAGCGAGGACCAGCGCGCGGTGCCGGGGCCACGCGACGCAGGCGACCAGGGGCCCGGCGGCCAGCGCGACCAGGCGCGTCACGTTGCCGCCGACGGCGGTGGGGAGGACGAAGCAGGCGAGGACGGCGAGCGCGTAGAGCGCGGCTCCGGCGCGCAGCGTGCGGTCCTCCTTCGGGAGCAGCAGCGCGAGCGCGGCCAGCACGACGAACGCGGGCCAGAACGCGGAGGCGACGAACGGCTCGGTCCCGCCCTCCGGGAAGAGCAGCGTGAGGACGACGACGGGCCCGAGGCCGCAGACGGCGAGGGCGATGCCGAGGACGCGCGGCGTCGCGAGCGACCACGGTCGCGGGCGGGGCGGCGGGCCGTCGGTGGGCGCGGGGGCGCCTGCGTCCGCGGGCGCTTC
>JAOPZL010000340.1 GCA_025964175.1 Solirubrobacterales bacterium | reverse complement strand
CGACGCGGTCGCGCGCACGGTTGGCGCGCCGCGCGCGCCGCGGCAGGCCGAAGCCGACGTTGGTGGCCACGTCGAGGTGTGGGAAGAGCGCGCCCTCCTGGGCGACGTAGCCGACCCGCCGGCGCTGTGCGGGCACGTGGCGCCCGGACCCGCACACGGTCATGCCGTCCAAGGTGATCGTGCCCGCGTCGACGCGCGCGAAGCCGGCGATCAGCCGCAGCAGCGTCGTCTTGCCGCAGCCCGAGGGGCCGAGCACCGCGGTCAGCTGCCCGGCGGGCACGTCGAGGGCGACCGCGTCGAGCACGCGCGTCGCGCCGAAGCTCTTGGAGACGCCGCGGATCTCGACGCGGCTCATGAGGGGCTGGTCCGTGTCATCGCGCGGGTGAGGAGCAGGGTGGCAGGAGCGGAGATGAGGATCATCATCGCCGCATAGGGTGCCGCGGCGCCGTACGCGATGCTGCTCGACTTGCTCCAGAACTGCGTGGCGAGGGTCTGGGTGCCGATCGGCGCGAGCAGCAGCGTGGCGGTCAGCTCGGTCACCACGGCGAGGAAGACGAGCGCGGCACCGGCGCCCATGCCGGGCGCCACGAGCGGCAGCGTGACGCGACGCAGCTTGGACAGCCGAGAGGCTCCGAGGGAGTGGGCGACGTCGTCGAGGATGGCGGGTGCCTGGGCGATCGCCGCGCGCTGGCTGATCATCGCGCGCGGGACGAACAGGATCACGTAGGCGGCGATCAGCATCGCCGTCGTCTGGTACAGCGGTCGCGCGTAGCGGATCGTCACCGTCACGAAGGCCAGCGCCACGACGATGCCCGGCAGCCCGCTGCCGAAGTACGTGCTGCGCTCCAGCAACGTGCTCAGGCGCCCGCGGTGGCGCTCGCACAGCCAGGCCACCGGCAGCGCGAGCGCCGAGGTGACCGCCGCCGCGGCCACGCCGAGGCCGATCGAGGTCGCCGTCGTGGAGATCAGCGAGTGCAGCGGGAAGGCCGTCGAGGAGCCGACGACGAGCCAGTGGATGAGGCTGCCGATCGGCACGCCGACGGCCAGCCCCACCAGCGCGAGGACGGCCAGCAGCACGGGCACGGTCGCGCGCCCGAGCCGCAGCGGCGTGGGCGGGCGCATCGAGCCGCTGCCGACGGGGGCGTAGCGGCGGGCGCCGCGCAGGCGCAGTTCGGCGAGCAGCAGCAGCAGGCAGCCGAGCACGAGCACGGTCGCCAGCGCCGACGCGGCGGGGCCGTTGAACGTCGACTGGTACTGGTCGTAGATCGCGGTGGTGAAGGTCGGGAAGCGCAGCATCTGCAGGGCGCCGAACTCGGCCAGCAGGTGCAGCCCCACGAGCAGCGATCCGCCCAGCAGCGCCGGGCGCAGCTGGGGCAGCACGACGCGCACGAACGTGCTGAACGATCCGCGCCCCAGCGAGTTGGACGTCTCCTCCAGCGCCGGGTTCAGCCCACGCAGGGCGGCCGCCACCGGGAGGAAGACGAGCGGGTAGTACGAGAGCGTCACGATCAGCAGGGCGCCGTCGAAGCCCGTGACCTTCGGCGTCAGCGACACCCACCCGTAGCTGTTGACGAAGGCGGGGACGGCCAGCGGTGCGGCCAGCAGCACGTGGAAGAACCGGCGGCCGGGCAGGTCGGTGCGCTCGACGACCCATGCCGCGGCGGTGCCGATCACCGCGCTGGCGAGGACGCAGGCGGCGGTGAGGCGCGCCGTGTTGCCCAGCAGCTCGCCGGTCCGCGGGCGGTCGACCAGCGACCACAGCTCGGCCGGGCCGATGCCGATCGCGTACCCGACGACATAGCCGAGCGGGATCAGCGTCAGCGCGACGACGGGCAGCGCGAGCGCGAGCAGCCCGAGGGGGAAGGGCAGCCGCAGCCGCCCTTCCCGGATTCCGACGACGGGAGGGGTCCCGACGCTCAGAGGATTCCCGCGTCCTGCATCATCGTGATGACCGTCTGGCTGTTGAGCTTGCTCGGGTCGATCACGGGCGCCTGCAGCTTGTCAAGCGGCTCGAGCGCCTTGTTGGCCGGGACGTCGCTGCCGACCGTGTACTCCAGCGCCGTGCTGTCGGACAGCACCTGCTGGCCCTCCTTGCCGGTCAGGAACTCGACCAGCTGCTGGGCCTGTGCCGCGTGCTTGCTGGAGGCCAGGACGCCGGCGCCGGAGACGCTGGTGAACGCGCCCGGATCCTCGTTGCGGAAGAAGTGCAGCTTCGTGTTGGAGCTGTTGTCGCCCGCCTCGGCCGGGTCCTGGTACCAGTAGTAGTGGTAGATGATCCCGACGGGGACCTGGCCGTCGTTGACGGCCTTCATCACGGTGCCGTTGCCCTGGAAGGCGACGCCGTTGGCCTTGAGCCCGTCGAGCCAGCGCTTGCCCTCGGCCTCGCCCTTCAGCGCGACGACGGCGCTGACGATCGCCTGGAAGTCGGCGCCGGTCGGGGAGTAGCCGACCTTGCCCTTCCACTTCGGATCAGCGAGGTCCATGATCGACTTCGGCAGCTCGGCGGCCGAGACCTGCTTGGTGTTGTAGACGAGCACCGTGGCCCGGGCGGCGAAGCCGACCCAGTGGTTGTTGGAAGGCCGATAGCGCGAGGGCACCTGGTCCAGTGTGGCCGCTGCGATCGGCGCGAAGCCGCTCTTGGAGTCGACCAGCGTCATCGCGGGGGAGTTCTCGGTGACGAAGACGTCGGCGGGGGAGTTCTCGCCCTCGGCGACGATCTGATTGGCCATCTCCAGGTCGCTGCCGTTGCGGACCTTGACCTCGATCCCGGTCTGCTTGGTGAAGGCGCCGACCATCTCGGCCATCAGATCTTCGTGCTGGGCGTTGTAGAGCGTGATCGGCGACTTGGCGTCGGAGCCGGCTGAGCTCGTGCCGGTCGAGGACGAGCTCGAGCCGCTTCCGCACGCGGCGGCGGTTGCCGCGATCGCGACGCTCGTCACCAGCGCCCCGGCGAGTCTTGCGGTCCTGCGCATACAACGATCTCCTTGACCAGTTCTTCGGGTGCCCTTCCCTGCGTACATTAGGGTACCCGAACCAGAAGCAGGGCCGTCAGATCGCGCCGCGCCGCGCGAGATGCGTGAGGCTCAGGCCAGGTTGCGCTGCGTCGCCTCCCGGCCGACCGTCCGCGTCAGGTCCGCGAGCCACTCGCCGTACTCGGGGTACTGGTTCATCACCTTGAACAGGTTCTCGTCGATCGAGCGCTTCCACTCGAGCAGGGTGTCGTCGGGCGGGACGCCCTCCATCGCCTCGGCGGCGGCGATCAGCCGGCTCGCGGCGACGATGAGCCGCAGCGACCCGTAGCGGGGGGTCTCGTCCATCGCCAGGCGGGCGCTGGAGATGAGGTAGCAGGCGAGGTCGAAGACGGACTCGCCCTCCGGCAGCGGGGTCTGGCTCATGCGGCGGGCTCCGATCCGAAGCGCTCGCGGTGGACGACGGGCTTGAAGCGCCGCGGAGCCAGCGGGGGCTGAGCCACCGGATGGCCGATCGCGATCAGGATGTCGGGCCGGATGTGGTCGGGCAGGTACAGCGCGCCTTGCACCGCCTCCTCGGGCCAGCTCGTGACCCAGCAGATCCCGAGGCCCAGGGGCGGGGCGGCCAGCGAGACGTAGGCCGCCGCGGCACCCGAGTCCATGAGCGTCGCGGGCACGCCGCCGGGCCCGATCAGCTCGTCGGAGAGCCGGGTGTCGGTGCACACGGCGATCATCGCTGGGGCGTTGTTGAGCCACCCCGGGCAGACCTGGCGGATCGAGGCGATCATCCGCGGGTCGGTGACCACGACGAGGTGACGCAGGTCGGCCCGGGCGGTCGGCGCGCGGCCGGCCGCGTAGACGAGGCGCTCCATCAGCGCTTCGTCGACGGCCTCGGGCCGGAAGTCGCGGTGCATGCGCCGCTTGCGCATGGCCAGGAAGACGTCGAACGGCTCCGCCTCGGTACCGGTCGGCGGCGCGGCAGCCGCAGCGGCGGGTGCAGCGGCCTTCGTCTGGCTCATCCCTCTCCCATCGTCAACGTGTGGACGTGGTGATGTGCGCGCCGGTATTTGCCATGTCTCGCCGCAAAAGCGGACGCGCCCGCGACGCTACCCGCATCGCGGGCGGCCCGTCAAGATGGACTGGTGGGCCGGGGCGGGGTTTTCACCCTCCCAGGCCCGACGCCGCGAAGGACACCGTCCGGATGACCGGTTCGCCGGCCGCGTCGGAGGCGTCGAGGTCGACGACCGCCACGATCGAGAAGTCATGGTTGCCTTCCGGGTCGTCGAGGATCTGGCGGACCGTCCACGTCCGGGGGCTGCCGGACGCCTCGTCGCGGTCGATGATCAGCAGCTCGGGCGACCGCGCGGGCGGGCCGGTGCCGATCGCTTCGTGCTCGTCCCAGTAGGCGCCGAGCGCGACCTCCCAGGCATCCGCGTCCATCGTCACGCGCGGGGACGGGTCGCTGAGTCCGCTCGCGGCGGCCTCGAGTCGCGCCAGCTCGTCGAAGCGATCGCGGGAGGCGAGCAGCACCTTCTGGAACATCGCGTTGCGGATCATCACCGTGAACGCACGCTCGTTGGCGCTGATCGGGCGCGGTGGCGGCGGCGGCTCCCCGGCGGCGACGGCGGCCGACGCGCGGGCGAAGGAGTCCGGGTCGCTCAGCGCCTCCCATTCGTCGAGGAGGCTCGAGTCCGTCTGGCGAACGGTCTCGCCCAGCCACTCGACGATCGCATCCAGCTCTTCGGTCTTGCGCTGGTCGGGCACCGTCTGGCGCAGCGCCCGGTACGCGTCGCTCAGGTAGCGCAGCACGAGGCCTTCAGAGCGCGCCAGCCCGTAGTGGGCGACGAACTCGGTGAAGCTGCGCCCGTTCTCGTACATGTCGCGCACGATCGACTTCGGCGACAGGTCGGATTCGCGCACCCACGGGTGGGTCACCCGGTACAGCGCGAGCGCGTCGGACAGCGGCTCGGCCAGCGGCTTGGGGTAGGTGACCTGCTCGAGCAGCTCCATGCGCTCCTCGTACTCGATTCCCTCGGCCTTCATCTCGGCGACCGCCTCGCCCCGCTCGAAGTTGGCCTGGGCCATGAGCACCGGGAACGGGTCGTCGAGGATCGCCTCGACGACCGACAGCAGGTCGAGCGAGTGCGTGTCGGCGTCGGGATCGAGCAGCTCGAAGGCGACCAGGGCGAACGACGCCAGCGGCTGGTTGAGCGCGAAGTTGTCCTGAAGGTCGACGGCGAGCCGCAGTGTGCGCCCGTCGGCGTCAGGCTCGGGCAGCCACTCCAGGACGCCCGCGCGGATGAGCTCGTCGCCGAGCGCCTGTGCCTGC
The DNA here is from genome assembly GCA_025964175.1 of Solirubrobacterales bacterium. GTDB lineage: Bacteria > Actinomycetota > Thermoleophilia > Solirubrobacterales > Solirubrobacteraceae > Capillimicrobium. The sequence goes on along the minus strand of JAOPZL010000340.1, from coordinate 1,879 downwards.
TCGGCGAGCCGCGCGCGACCGCGCTCGTCCTCGTGGTTGTCCTCCATCAGCGCGCGCATCGCCTCGACCGGATCGCCGGGCCGGCTGACGACGTTGAGGATCATCGCGTGGTCGACGCGCATGCGCGACGCCAGCGCGGCGGGCGTTGCCGCCTTGAGGCGCTCGAAGGTCTCCTCCGTCCAGCCGACCGCACCGTCGGGCGGCTTCTTGGACTGGACCTTGCGCTGCTTCTTGGGGTCGTCACCGGCCTTGGCCAGCGCGCGCGTGCGATCGATGACGTGCTCGGGCGCCTGGACGACGACGAAGCCGGAGGTGTCGAAGCCCGCGCGCCCGGCGCGACCGGCGATCTGGTGGAACTCGCGCGCGTTCAGCAGCCGGTGGCGCGAGCCGTCGTACTTCGCCAGGCCGGTGAAGAGGACCGTGCGGATCGGGACGTTGATGCCGACCCCGAGGGTGTCGGTGCCGCAGATCACCTTCAGCAGGCCGGTCTGGGCGAGCTGCTCGACCAGTCGCCGGTAGCGCGGCAGCATGCCGGCGTGGTGGACGCCGATGCCACTGCGCACGAGCTTGGACAGCGTGCGCCCGAAGCCGGCGGTGAACCGGAAGGCGCCGATCTCCTCGGCGATCGCGTCCCGCTCCTCCCGCGTGCAGAGCTTCGCCGACAGCAGCGACTGGGCCCGCTCCATCGCCGAGGCCTGGGTGAAGTGCACGACGTAGATCGGCGCCTGGCGGGCCGCGGTGAGCTCCTCGAGGAGCTCGTGCAGCGGCTCCAGCGACCACGAGAACGTCAGCGGAACGGGCCGCGGCGCGTCGGCGATCACGACGGTCTCGCGGCCGGTCCGCTCGGTCAGGTCGGCGACGATCGCGCCGACGTCGCCGAGGGTCGCGGACAGGAGCAGGAACTGGGCCTGGGGGAGGGTGAGCAGTGGGACCTGCCACGCCCAGCCGCGCTGCCCGTCGCCGTAGAAGTGGAACTCGTCCATCACGACCTGCCCGACGTCGGCGTCGGCCCCTTCGCGCAGCGCGATGTTGGCGAGCACCTCGGCGGTGCAGCAGATGATCGGCGCGCCGGAGTTGACGGCCGCGTCCCCGGTCAGCATGCCGACGTTCTCGGCGCCGAAGATCGCGCACAGCGCGAAGAACTTCTCCGAGACCAGCGCCTTGATCGGGGCCGTGTAGAACGTCGTCCGGCCCTCGGCCAGCGCGGCGAAGTGCGCCGCCACCGCCACCATCGACTTCCCGGAGCCGGTCGGCGTCGCGAGCACCACGTTCTTGGCGTCGAACAGCTCGATCGCCGCCTCCTCCTGGTGCGGATACAGGGTCAGGCCCTGGTCCGCCGCCCAGCCGGTGAAGGCCTCGTAGAGGGCGTCGGCGCTCGGCTGCGCGGGAAGGGCGTCCAACAGCATCATGCGTGCTGCGTGACGGTAGTGGGGGATGGGGGCGGGCCCGGACGCGACCGACACCCGTGGCGCGGCCGTACGAATGGCGATCCGGGGGTAGGCGAAGTCATGCCCAAGCCACCGGTCCCTCGCGAGATCGACGAGTTCCTGACGCAGTCGAACCCGTCGGTCATCGCCACCCTTCTGCCCGACGCAAGCCCCAGCACCGCCGCCACCTGGTACCTCTGGGAGAACGGCCGGGTCCTCGTGAACATGGACGAGGGCCGCAAGCGACTGGAGCACATGCGCAGGGACCCGCGGGTCTCGCTCACGGTGCTGGGCCAGGACGACTGGTACCACCAGGTCAGCCTCCGCGGACGCGTTACCTCGATCGAGGAGGACCGCGACTTCTCCGACATCGACCGCATCTCGCGGCACTACACGGGCGAGCCGTACGCGCAGCGCGACCGCGGCCGGGTCAGCGCGTGGATCGAGGTGGA